>CALBLB010000196.1 GCA_937896115.1 uncultured Succinatimonas sp. | reverse complement strand
CGGTGAAGCTGGAGTAGGGAAAACAGCTGTTGTTGAAGGATTTGCCAAGAGATTGGCTGACGGGGATGTTCCGGATTGTTTAAAAGGATCTGTACTGAAGTCACTTGACCTAGGATTGCTTCAAGCCGGTGCTTCTATGAAAGGAGAATTTGAAAATCGTTTAAAACAGGTTATTGAAGAGGTACAAAGTTCAGATGTTCCTATTATCTTGTTTATCGATGAAGCTCACCGTTTGATAGGAGCAGGTGGCAGTGCCGGTCAAAATGATGCTGCTAATTTGTTGAAACCTGCATTGGCTCGCGGTCAACTGCGTTGTATTGCGGCAACTACAGTGCAGGAATATGCAAGGTATTTTGAAAAAGATCCTGCATTAACTCGCCGTTTTGAAAATATCTTGGTAGAAGAGCCTGATGACGACAAGGCGGTGCAAATGTTGCGTGCCATGTCAGGCATGCTTGAAAAACATCACAAAGTCAGAGTTCTTGATGAAGCTCTCACTGCTACGGTAAAACTTTCCCGCCGTTATATTCCGGCACGTCAACTTCCCGATAAGGGCGTCAGTATTTTAGATACGGCTTGTGCCAAAGTTGCTCTTTCGCAAAGTTCAGAGCCTGCAGAACTGGAATTTTCGCGACGCAAGCTTGAAGCATTGAAGTTGGAACTTGAGATCTTAAAACGCGAACAAGCTGAAGGGTATCCTCATTCTGAAGATGTGGTATCGCTAAACAAAAAGATCGAAGCTGAAGAAAAACATAATAAAGAGCTTAAGGACAAACTTGATGCAATCAAGACGCAGGCTCAAAACTATTTTGAATTAAGGAAACAGGGCAGTTCCTTTGCACAACAACAAGGATGTATTGGAGACGAGTTTGAGAAAAAGCTACAGGAATCACGTGAAAAGCTTAATTCTTTGCAAGGTGAAAGTCCGATGCTGTTACCCGAAGTCGATGCTCAAGCTGTATCGAGTGTGATTTCTGATTGGACGGGAATACCTCTGGGCCGTATGGTCAAAGATGAAATTAAATCCGTACTGCATTTATCTGAGTACCTGCAACAACGAGTTATAGGTCAATCTCATGCAATGGATCTAATTGCTAAGCGTCTTATGACAGCTCGAGCCGCATTGGCAGATCCGAATCGTCCTATTGCAGTATTAATGTTGGCAGGTCCGTCCGGTGTTGGAAAAACTGAAACAGCTTTAGCTTTGGCAGAGCAACTCTACGGGACTGAAAGTAATTTAATTACCGTAAATATGAGTGAATTTCAGGAAGCTCATACGGTGTCAACTCTAAAAGGAGCTCCTCCGGGATATGTAGGATATGGAGAAGGCGGTGTTTTAACTGAGGCAGTGCGTCGCCGTCCTTACAGTGTGGTGCTTTTGGATGAAATAGAAAAAGCTCACAAGGATGTACATGAGATCTTTTTCCAAGTTTTTGATAAAGGACAAATGGAGGACGGTTCTGGGCGTTTAGTTAATTTCAGAAACTGCGTCATTATCCTTACGACTAATGCAGGAGATGAGGAAATAGTCGAATTGTGTAAGGATGAAGATCATCTTCCTGATATGAAAACCTTGGAAGAAGCAGCCAGACCAGCTTTAAGAAGAATATTCCCTGCGGCACTTTTAGGCAGACTGTCAGTGATCCCGTATTATCCTTTAGGAAAGAATGCGTTAAACCATATTGTTGATTTAAAACTTAAAAAAATAGTGAAACGTGTAAAAGAAAATTATCACGCACAACTTGAATATAGTCAGGCTCTGCGTGATGAAATTATTTCGCGTTGTAACAATGCAGCATCCGGTGCCAGACTTATAGATGCCATTGTAAATAACGATTTGTTGCCGGATATCAGTGCGGCTTTTTTAGAGCAGATCATGGAGGGAAAAGAGCTCAAATCGGTAAAAGCCGATGCTAAAGACGGTAAATTCGTGTACAGCTTCATATGCAAGGAGGATTGATATGCCTACACCTGCAGCAACACTTTTAAATACCACTGCAACAGCGGATGTAGTGACTGGTCCCGGAATGCCGCTGAATATTGTAAACGGGCTACCGGTAGCATGTATGGGTGATACCGTAGCAGGGCCTGTTTGTACAGGGGTTATAGCTATGAGCACCGCCGTCAATCATATTATCAAGGGCAGACCAATTGCCAATATCGGGGCCATGGTTACCGGAGTGAATCCAATTACAGGTATTCCAGTAGCTACGGCTTTGGCAATCTCGCCAAATATTAATCGAATCGTGTAAACGTGGTGTCAGTACGGGAAGCGGACTTTTGACATAAGGAGAAGTACAAATGGAAGGAAAACTCCAACTTTTCATTGATTTTTATAAAAAACCAAGTGATGAGCAGTCAAAAAAAACCGAGCCTGTACTGCAACAGCAGCCGTTTACTGAGGATCAGGACAAAGAAGAGATACGTAAAAAGGTTAATGGCCTTAAACCTCAAAGCGGCTTGTTTGCTCCTGATGAGATCTATGATTTTGAATTTGAAGAAAAATTAAGTGTTGGATTTCGTGGAACAGTCAAGATAAAACGTAAAACGCAACTTAATTTGATGTCTGCTGATTTAGATGAAACTTTAGTAAGAGTTTTTACAGGCATCAAAGGGGTTGACAGCAAAGTGTCGCAACGATGGATTTGGGCACTGATTGATTCCATAAGTTACGAGGGAAAGGTCGCATTTAAAAATCAAAAGGGCGATTCAGAACTCTTTTGTGTTTATTTGTTAAAACTGATTTCTCCTTTAGCCAAACTTAAAGGCTATTACGGAAGACGTTCTTTTGTTGATAAAAGTGCGGCGGAGATTTTAAAAGCAATCTTTTCAGGTTACGGCAAATCAGAAGGTAGAAGTACAGATACATATAATTCTTCGTCTGATCAAAATTCGGAAAATATAAAATTTCACGGATTAAATTTTTTTCCAGCGGATTTTTTTGCTCCAGATTTTTCAAAAATATCCGACAGTAACGGTCTTAAAGAATTATCTTTAACCCTTCAACAAGGAGAAGAGTCTGATCTTGATTTTTTCAATCGTCTCCTTATAGCCTGCGGAATAAATTTTACTTTTGTTCATAAAAGAGATTGTTGTTCTCTGGTTTTCTCTGAAACGGTAAATTTTGTACAAAATAAAGATTGTCCGCAGGTTACAGCCGAAATAAATAAGAAAACAGATTTAACTGAATTTGAATTACTTGATGAATTACGTTACTCAAAAAAAGGTAACAGTAAGCAAAATGCTCAAGCTCACGCTGAAGCTTTTTACTCTACGTTGTTAGGCGGAGAATGTGCTTCTTTCAACTATAACGGAGGAATGGATCTCGTAAGAGCTCAAATTAAGCGTAATTTAGAAAGACGTAACGGCCGTAACAACATTGTTTTCTCAGCAAAGATTCAAAATGTTTCCTGTTATCCAGGATGTGTTCTTAATATTGCACATTTTGAATGCGGAAAACAAATTTTGATTGAGCGCAGTCTTCTGCACGTAAATACGCTCGCAGACACCGTTTATCCTTTATTGCATCAACTTTGGGGTTTGGTGTTAGATGATTCTGAACTGATTCATGAAACATCAAAAGAAAACTCAAAAAGTGATTTATCTCAAAGATCGGATCGTTTGGGCAGTTTTGCACCGGATCCTGAGCAAATTGCTCCTGTTCTAAGTTTGCATTCTGCCGTGGTGTGTGATGCTTTAGGAAATATCGAAGAAACAGTAATCGGCAGTAATAGTGATCTTGCAACCAAAAATATTGAAGAGAGACAACAAAAGACTAAGACTGTTTGCACGTTTGCACATATGTTTTATGCAAGACTTCAACCTGAAGACAATATAGTAATGGTAAAAGTTCTCCCGGGATCGGAATTTAGCAGACAGCATATCCCTCCCGTCGGAACAAAGATACTGTTACTGTTATCCGGCGGAGTATTTTTTATGTACTCCTACAGGCAAGACGATTTTTGCGGCGAAACAGATAATGCAAATGTTGTGTCATCGGCAGTGGTAACCGATGTATTCGCAAAAAGCAGAAATTCCAAATTGTCGATTAATACAGGTATAAAAGGAACAGATAGTGATAAGAACAGAAAAGATTATGAAGGAGAGGCTTCGATAGTTCTTTCGCGTTACAACAATGTTATCGAATATATAGCAGAAAAAATAAAACGCAGTTCTACTGATGTAGAACGTTGTATGGCTTGGTTGGGAGTTATAAGTAATCGAACTTTTATAACCGAAACTTATCTTGAAAAATACGAAAACAAAGTAGATGACGTTCATAATCGTTATATTAAGTTAAAACACTCTTTGAATGCAGCCTTGCAAAGTTTTTCAAATGCTCGTAAAAAAATCGATTTGTCATTAAATGATCCAGAAATTCATGGACAAGACGGACAAAATACATATGAATCCAAAATACTTTCTTTAAAGTCAGAGTATCGGTTGGATGATTTAAGAAAAAAATATAAACAGATAAATGACGAGATAAATAAATTAGCTAAAGATATAGTAAATGAGCTTAAACTAACTCAACTTAAACAATCCGGGGGCCAACGGTTTTTATTTGGGGAATCATCTACTTATTCTGAACTTGACATCACATCAAATAACGATGTTACCGTATTTGCTGAAAATGAATTGAAATTGCAGGGTAAAAGAATTGTTCTTACGGCTGACGATATTGAGATAAATGCCAATAATTCAATAAAGTTATATTCAGAAAACGGTATTTCTCAGTCAGTAAAAGCAGCAAGTATATCGTTAAAAGGTGACGGTGCCACTATTTTTGGTCCGGGAACATACAGCGGCTATGATGTTAAGCAAAATGCAACGTATAACACGGCAAATATGTTTTCAAGTACCTTTTCAGTCAAAGGGTATAACGGTATTTCAGGATCTGCTTTTAATATAAGTTTTGGTGCCAGTAATAATTTGGCTTTAAAGGGATCATTAGGTACCGGAATGAATTTTGGTTACGGTGCTATTTCGATGACATCGGAGCGATTTAATTATATTTCTGAGGGAAGAAGAGATCTTATCGCTAATATGGCTAAATTTGGTATTGAATTTGGTACTGATTTAGCTTTGTCTTTAGGGGCAACGAATAAGGCTGATGTTACTATAAAAAACGTTGTTATTAATACAGTAAATACAATATATGACGATGTGATAACCGGAATTGATAAATCCCAGATTATCAACAAAAAGGTAGGTGCGACAGGAAAGGAAGGTGTTACCGGTGGACAAAAAGCTTGTTGTTATTTGGAATCGGTAATGATTGCGATTTCCGTGATGCTTGATTATATATATGACGTTTGTAAAATTGTTTATAGCAGTGAAGATGCGGATATTCAAAGAAAAGATAAGGAAAATGGTACAACAAGACCAGATAAAGACAAACCTTATTATTTACGCCAGA
This sequence comes from uncultured Succinatimonas sp., assembly GCA_937896115.1. GTDB lineage: Bacteria > Pseudomonadota > Gammaproteobacteria > Enterobacterales > Succinivibrionaceae > Succinivibrio. Next base: position 45,112 of record CALBLB010000196.1, on the reverse strand, counting down.
TAGATAATGCTTCTATTAGTAAACTTGATCAAACACGATTATATATAAATTATTTGAAAATAATGTGTAACTTGACCATAGCTGGTGTATTAGCTGCAGAGGCCGGCGGCGGAATTAAAAAAAATAATTTGACTTCAATCGCTATCAATTCACAACGTTATAAATTAGAGACTCCGCTTTTAGAAGGTCTTGCAAGAGAAGAGCAGAAAGATAATTCTCCAGCAGCCGGAGAAGAAAATCCAAAAAAGGAATATCAAAATGATAAAGAAAAGAAAAAAGAACCAGAGAAAGTGCAGGATGAGGTGAACAATGATCCTGGGGACGATCAGGTGCAGCATAAACAGGAAGCTAACGATAAAAATGCTGAAGAAGAAAATTCAGATCCGCATGTTCAAGGAGGACAAGAGCAGCAGCAGATAGGACAGGATCTTCAGGACAGTCAGGATCAGCAGAATAATGGTAAAGATAACGTTGTAAATCCCGGAGAAAAGGATGCTGTAAAAGAAAATTCAGGTGCGCATGATCAAGGAGATAACGCGAAGCAAATAGAACAAGATCCGCCTGAACAGGTAGTGCAGGGGCAACAGGTCAATCAAGAGCAGCATGCTCAAGGACAGCAAGATAGCCAAGTCAAGTAGGTTCATCAAAAACATTGGTAATAGCAGGATCTTTAAGAATTACAGAACCGGTAAATAAATGGAAAAAAGTATGACTGATGATCGTAGTGAATCTAAACTCAGCGAAGAACAAAAGCAGATGGTAAGAGATATGGCCAAAAATATGGCCGGTTCTCTTTTGATTCAGGGAGTTATGTCCGGAGTGCATCAGTTAATTACGAAATTGACAACTACCAATCATAAAAAATCAACCATCACCGGTACGAAAGAAGTGGCACCTACTAAAGATGAAACCATATTGGACAAAAAGGAGTCTACAGCTAATAAAAATGAAGCTTCTTTGGCAAAAGACGATGTCAGAGCACAGCAGGGAACGGTACAGGCTGCTGATACAGAAGCTCAAGCGGCTAAAACAGATGCCAGAGCGGCTGATTCAGGTGCATCTGCGATGATGAATAAAGCCGGAGCAATGGATGTTGCTGCCAAAGGCATGAAGATCAATTAACGGAGAGTCATTTCTTATGTCGGATAAACTAAATTGGCTCAACCAGCATGTTGTGCTTTGTCTGCATCGTAAAGTTCAGGAAATCGTCCAGCAGGAAAACTATGAACTATCCTCTGATTTAAAAAACTTGGCAGATAAGTTTCCTGATTCGGAAGATTTTTTGAATGAATTGAAATTGCAGAAAAATTACAAAGAGGCTTGCCGTTTTCTTGCTTATAACCTGCATAGAAGAATTGCTGTTTGGTGGGCGTACAGATGTGTTTTGGATTTAAAAAATGAGGTTGCAGCAAATCCTGCAAAACCTCGAGACATATCAGAAATAGGAAAACCTAAGCCATTTGTGATCCCAGATTGGGCAAAAGAGCCTGCAGTTTCGAACGAGGATATGCTTATCCCCTCAAAGATGTTGCAGGATGTAAATAAAACTTTAGACAAGCTGAAATCAGATGTAGAAAAGCTTATTGATCCGGAAGTTAGGGCTGTTGTTGATGAAATCAAAGCTATTTTTGATGAAGAGCAACGTAAGCGCTATGGCATGACTTTGGATGATTGCGTGAAAAAAGCGTTGGCAACCTTCAAAGGAGACGAGACATCTACGCGTATCGACCCGGAAAGCCCTATTTTTAAATCTGAGATTGAGCTTAAATCTAAAATTGAAACGGTGAGAAAAGAAACGGTTGATATTATCAAATCAGTACTTCCCGAGCCGGATATTAAAAAACAGGCAAAACAAAAAATAGCTTGTCTTGATGCAGTTTACAGTTACATAGTGTCCCCTGACGATGAAAACGCTGCTTTATGTTTGCAGACGGGGAATATTATTCCCGGCGAACCTGAGGGATTGCTGGCTTTATGCGCTTTTTGGAGTTACGGAAATCTCTCTCCTGGTAGTAATAATGTAGTTAAAACTCCGGTTGGTATGTTTGCAAACGGTGTGAACGGGTTGCTGTTGATGTGTGTGTTGAAAGAGGGAGGAAATTTAAAACCGAAACAGCGCTATGAAAAATATTTCGGGATAGGTTACCAGACGGCAATAGGTTCTGACAATTGGGGAGAAAGCGTAGAGAATAACGAAATTCCGCATAAACTTTTGGAGTCGCGTCTTGGGGAAAATCCTGATCACATAAACACAAGATTTAGAGGGTAATTTCTTGAATTTTAATCTAAAATGATAAAAACGGAATTTTTAGTCATGAGAATGTGTTTCGTATCGTAGCTTAAGAAGCTTATTAAAATTTTCTGTACTGCAGAAATAAGGAGATGGTTATGAGTAAAGTGCTGGCCGAACCTAGAATTGATGTTTTCAAACTCCGTGACAATAGCAGTACATCCAAGAATGCTCAGAATACGGTAGATAAAAACTCTGGCGGCATTTCCCTTTTGGCAAAGGAAGATAAATTATTTTCCAATGCAAAAATTTTCGAATTCTCTTTGCATGAGCAGTTAAGTCAGTCTTTCAGTGCTAGCATAGCCTTTTTTACTTTAACAGAATTTGATCTTCACTCTTTAAATCTTGATGAATTGTTAGTGAGGGTCACTTACGGAGTAAAAAATTCAACTGTCTTAGGAGCAAATAACCCTGCGGCAGATCCAGTATCGGACCTTTTGGCTGAAAAGTATTATCTGTGGGGAAAAATTTCTGAAATCGTTTTTCGCGGTAGTAAAAAATTTTCTTCTGGGAATACACAGGAAATAAGATATTTCTATGAACTAAAGTTAAGTTCCCCTCTTGAGAAGTTATCATCATGTTTTTCGTGGAATTTCTTCTTTGATCGTAGCCTTGAATACATTCTTAACACACTTCTTACAGGAAAAAATGGTGTTTTGTCAGAAGGAGTAGGTTCCTTCTTCAAATTGGATTTGTCTGCGCTTAAGGATATTGAGCGATTTAAATTTTCCAAATTATTGTTGCAACAAGGACCGCAGTCAGATCTTGATTTCTTCAACAGATTGCTTATAGATAACGGCATAAATTATGTGTTTGATCAAAGACAAGATGATTGTGCCTTAGTTTTTTCAGATACTCTGGCGTTTACTAATTTGTGGAAAAATGCAGACACACAGGAAAAAGAAAAGTTTTGCAACCAGCATTTAGAAGGTCATTTTGCACAGGAAAAGGCACAGACAGGCAATTTATTGGTTGATGATTTCTGTTGCTATAAACGCCATTTTGACAGCAGAAATGACGAAGGCATTATTTCTGGATTGTTTTATGAAGAAGATGCGGCATCGCGTAATGCGTCATATTCGCTGATTGAAAAGCAGAAGGAACGTAATGTTGAGCGTAGGAGACAGCGTATTAAAGAAGGTTGTTCCTGGAAATTATACAATCAAGTTGCAGTCCGCCCCGGTTGTGTATTCACCCTGAAAGGGGAAGGATCAAAAGCAGATAGATTTTTTGTTGTAAGTTCCAGCGAACTTAAAATTAATTCTTCTCTTTACAATAATCCTGCATCTGTACTCGTTGAAGGAATAGAGATATCCGGAGAAATTGATGGCTTGAGGTTGGGAAGTTTTGCATCACGACCTTTTAATAATTCCGTGTATTCAACTTCTGAACTTCTGGCGGCTACCGTATGCGATCAAGACGGTAATTGTGATAACCAAACAGTAACAACTTTTGATGAAAACCAGTGTCTTGGTCAAGATCTGTTCTATGCAAAGCTAGATTTGTCCGGTCACGTTGTTGTAGCTCATGCAGGCAAAGATCGTTTGGGAAGTGGAAAAAATCCTCGTTGCGGAAATTTGGTTATGCTTTTGCGCAGCGGCGGAAATTTTTATCTGCAAGCGTTGAGTAATCAGGCTCTGTTGCCGGATTCAGAGAAATCTTTGGAATATGGAAGAGAGCTTGCTTCCGAAACTGTTTTTGACAGCGATGATTGTGACAATCTTTTTGTTGATTTGAAACAAAGAGGGATAACGGGGAATAGCGGAAGGTATGGCGGCCGTGCTGATATGAGACTTGGTCGTTTTATCAATAACACGCAGTATGTAGCTTCATTGATTGCAACAGGTGAACCAGAACTTAATCGTTTTATATATGAATTGTCGGTACAGAGAAACAAAAGCAATTTGTATGATGATATTTATTTATCAAAGTTTCAAACTGATGCCAGAGAAAAATCGAAAGCTTATCGAGAAAATAAGCGAAATTACGAGAAAGTATTGAGAAATTTTAGGCAAAAAGCCAGAGAGTTGAATATCGGCGAAGCAGATCCCGAAATCAGTGCCGATGATCAGACATCTCAATTTAAACACAAGATAGATGAACTCAGGCAACAAACACAGTACAGCATAGCCACTGTAACGCAAAATAAAGAAGGAAAAAATGAAAATTCATATGTCAGCGTAACCTTAGATGCAATTGAAAAATCTTTTAAAAAAGCTGAAAGTGAACTTTATGAGTTGGCTGGAAAGATTGTAGAAGAATATAAAATTGATGTCGTAAAAGACGGGAGCAGACTATCGGGACGATCAGAGTTGTCTTTGCTTTCATCGGACGCAATGAGTATCAATGCAGAAGGCGATCTGACCATACATGCCAAGAATATTAATATTATTGCTGATGGAAAAATTTGTACGCATGCTAAAGGTGATATTACTGAATATTCGGCAAAATCTATCACTCAAAATGTCGGCGGCAGCAGCATAGCGCTTAAAGTGGACGGTACGAGTATTTTTTCACCTGCTGCGTACAGCGGACAAAATGTTTCCGAAGTGTACAGAAATTCAAGTCTATTGGGATCATCGTTTAATGTAAAAAGTTACTCGGGAGTGTCTGCATCAGCATTTAATGTGAATCTCAGTGCTACCAACTACTTGCAATTGTCTGGCAGTATCGGGGCAGGTATAAGACTAGGATACGGCGCTGTATCCATGACTGGCGGAAAAGTTGATATAAACACTTCCGGCACGCGTGATATGGCCGTCGGAATAGCAAAATTCACTGCTAATTTCATAGCTGATCTCACTACCTCTCTTGCTGCAAAGGACAAAAACGCGGTAGCCATCAAGGATGCAGTCTTATCTACTTCTTACACAGTATTTGACGATGTTTTATCTGGTATTAAATCTTCTAGAGGATTAAACGGAGCAAAAAGTAAGTTAGATAAGAACACCGAAACAATTCGAAATATTGAAGCTATAGATGAAGCCAATCGTACAGCTGAGCAGAAAGCGCAGTTAGCCAGTGAACAACAAAAGAGAGGTGAACTGTATTTCAATTATGTCATGGCTATCATTGCGATGATTAATTATACCTTGGACAGAATATATGACGTATGTAAAGTAGTTTATACCTCCATGAAAATAGACGCTGATCGGAAGAATATTAAGGGAAGTGATCGCAATCGATACCTTACTCCTTTTAAAGATTCTTCAATGAGTAAGTTGGATCAGATAAGACTTTATATTACTTATGAAAAAACACTGTGTAGTTTGATTTCTGCCGGCTATATAGCTCATAAAGGGGCTAAAGGATTCTTAAAACCTTCATTAGCATCACTTTCATTGACCTCAACTTCGGTGAAACTTGAAGGTGACAGTATGACTTTCACCAGCAAACAAAACGATTTTCTGCAAACATATCTTGCAGGAAGCGGAGCTGCAACCATAAGAAATGTTGTGCAGCAGGGCGGACAACAACCTCAGCAAGGAGCACAACCTCAGGCAGGAGGACAGCCTCAACAGGGAGCACAACCTCAGGCAGGAGGACAGCCTCAACAGGGAGCACAACCTCAGGCAGGAGGTCAGCCTCAGCAAGGAGCACAACCTCAAGCAGGAGGTCAACAACCTCAACAAGGTGGTAATCCCTAAGTGACTTTCTAACAGAGGACTTTGATATGTCGGATAATGAAGAACTGAAGTTGGATGACGAGCAACGGAAATATATAAGAAATGCCGCAGTTTCCATTGCAGGATCGATTGCCATGAAAGGAGTTATGGCAGCAGCTACTCAAATGATAACTAATCTTTCAGTAACTAATAAACGTAGTGCAGATCCTGTAGGCGTTAAAGAGGTAACTCCTACCAAAGATGAAACGGTTTTGGATAAAAAGGAAACTGCAGGAAACAAAAATGAAGCTGCTTTGGCCAAAGATGATGTAAGAGGACAGCAAGGTGCTGTAGAAGCTTCTGATACTGAGGCTCAGGCAAGTAAAACTGATGCCAGAGCTGCAGATGGCGGAGCGTCAGCCATGACCAGCAAAGCTGGTGCCATGGATGTGGCTACCAAAGCAATGAAGATTAACTGAGGAAAAATACGATGTCAGACAAACTGGATTGGCGTGAACACCATGTGGTGCTTTTCCTACATCGTACCGTTCAGGAAACAGTGGAACAGGAGCATTACGAATTATCGACAGAATTGGAAAAACTGGCAAAAGAGTACTCCGACAGTGAAACTTTCCTTGAACAGTTAATTCTTCGTAAAGATTATAAGGAAGCTTGTCGTTTTCTCTGTTACAACCTGCATCATCGTGCTGCCGAATGGTGGGGGTATCGCTGTGTGGTCTGTTTGTTAGAAGAGTTGAAACAGGCACCGGCAAAAGTACGTGATATTTCTGAAATAGGCAAACCAAAACCTTTTGTTATTCCTGATTGGGCCAAAGAACCACCTATCCTTGGAGATAACACTGATTATTTTGCTGAAATACAAAACAGCATAGCTAAATTAAGAAATGATGTTCAATCGCTTTTTGATAAAGATGTACTGGATTTTATGGGAGAGGTTAAAGGAATTTTCGATGAGGAACAGAGAAAACGTTACGGCATGACCTTGGATGAATTATTGCAACAGGCAATGAATGTTTATCAAGGTGACGATTCTCCTTCTCGAGTTGATCCTAACAGTCCTATTTTTAAAGCTGAATCAGATCTAAAGTCGCAGGTGGAGGCTGTCAGAACGCAAACTGTCGATACCATTAAATCAGTCTTACCTCCCAAAGATGAAAAAAAACAAAATACTCGCAAAGCATCTGCTTTGGATGCCGTATATCGTTATGTAGTATCTCCTGATGACGATAATGCTTCTGTTTGTCTTGATATAGGCAATCTCTTGCCTGATGAACCTGAAGGAATGCTATCTCTGTGTGCATTTTGGAGTTATGGAAATTTAGCACCTGGTAAGAATGTGGTTAAAACTCCGGCAGGTATGTTTGCCAACGGACTCAACGGACTTTTGCTTATGTGTGCTTTAAAAGAAGGAGGAGTTCTGAATCCGAAACAACGTTATGAGCAGTATTATAATTTGGGATATGCTGTAGCTTCTGGCGCCGATAACTGGGGTGAAAGCGTTGAATTAAGTGAGATACCGCATGATGCTGAACCAAAAATTCTCACCAGCAGTCAGGAAGTTCAAAAGCAACCCGAACGCCCCATAGGCAGATTCAGAGGATAAAACGTAACGGTGAAAAAGGCAGAGAAAATGCGTCTTACCGGTAAGAACAAAATTTCAGCAATATTCTTGCTAGCAGTATGGTTGCTTGCTGGATGTTCTGCTTCTACCAGTGATATAGGTGTGTATTTGTCGGAGGATATTCAAAGTACTTACGGATATTGTCCCACTATAGAGGTAGATGTCGTAGGTCTTACCGAAGCAGAGGAAAAACGTTTGATCGCCTATGATGTCGATCGTTATTTCGCTCCTGATTCTCAATTCAGACAAAATTTGGGGGCGGTGACGCTTAAATTTTCAGAAAATGATATGAGTTCTAAATTCATACCTGACGATGCCAGATGTTGGGATCACTGGAAAGATAAAGGTTCTAAATATATAGCTGTGATCTCAAACCTTCCTTTGATAGTGGATGGAAAAGACAGTGCAGTTGATCCGCGTAAACTTATCATCAATATGAATGATGGTTTTCTAATTGATTCGTCAGTACATTATATTGAGGTAGGGGGAAGCGGGATCATTGAACTTAAACGTCCGCCTGCAGTAGAAAAGCAAACAGAAATAAAATAACAGGATAAAATTTATGCGTTTTGATGAACAGCTTCATTGGAGTGAAGGGCTTTTTCTGCAACCTCATCATCTACAAAGAATGCAAAGGCTATTGGAAGATTTGCCGCGAAAAATTCGTGACTTGGCTTTGCCTTATGCCTACGGTTGGTGCGATCTGCAATTGGATTTGGATGCACTGAAGTCAAGACGCGTAGTAGTTAAGCATCTCTCTGCTATTCTTCCGGATGGTCAGGAATTGTCCATGCCCGGAAATTGCAGTATTGCTCCTCTTACGCTTGAATTTGACGGCAGTTCTGAAAACAGCGTAATGATCTATCTGCGACTGCCGCAATGGTCAAATGTAGAACCGAATTTATCGCAATATCAAGGACGTGGCGGACGTTATCTTTTGCGGGAGACTCAAGTCAAGGATGAAAACAGTTCCGACAATGAGATCCCCGTGATGGTAAGAAGTTTGAATGCCAGCTTGTCGGCAGATCCCAGTGATGCATCATCATTTACTTTGTTGCCGCTTTGTCGAGTGGTGTGGACGGTTATTAACTCAAGTCAGCCTTCATTAAGTCTTGACGAAAGTTATATGCCGCCGTTTATTACCGTATCTGACAGTTGTCCTTTGTTATCCATGTGTAGCGAATTGCTTTTCCAATTGCGCTCGTCTAAAAACAGCCTGATTTCAGAATTCTCCGCAGACGGTTTTGATTCTGTTGCTGTAACAGCTCGTGATTTGTTTAAAACCATTAAATTAAAGACTCTTTCTCGTTATGAACAACGTCTGTTTGCGCTGTTGGTTCCTGAGCGGATCACCCCTTTTGCTCTGTTTTTAGAGCTGGTTTCGCTTTTGGGAGAATTAGAGGCATTAGATCCTTTTCAGATTTCAAAAGACAGGTTTTCTTATGTTCATGATGATTGTTTGCCTGTGTTTAAAAAGGTGTTAGAGCGTATACGCAGCATTTTGTTGCAAGGCGGAGTGAGTTCGGCTTTGTCTTTTCCTTTTAAACAGAGTGATTTGCCTTATCTTGAACTTCAGGTAACGGATGAACGCGTTTTTGCCGGAAACAACCTCTTTTTGGCTCTGAGCTATACAGGAGATCTAGCCGAAAGAATTAGAGATGTTGAAGAAGGTGATAATTTCAGGCTTTTGGATAAAGAATCTTTCGGCGATCGCATACGCGGAGTTAAATTGGTACATCTGCGTTATCCTCCTCAATATTTGCCTTCATTGGTAGGAGTGGTGTGGTTTAAGGTTATGTGTGATGAGTCTGAACGTATGTGGGCGCTCATCGCTGAAGAGAAGAGCATGATCATAGACTGCGTACACGATCTTTTCCCAAATTTAAAAGCAACCCTTTATGTAAACGTCGAAGAAGGTATTGAAGCATCTTAGACGTTGAATTTCTAAATAAAATTAACCTGCTATGAATGATATAGAAACGCTGATTGCTCCTTTGCTTAGGAAGATATGCGGTTATTGCGTTTACAAAAATAATGGATACGAGGTACCGCAAGATGTTGTGCTTTCAGAGATCCGTTCTGAACTAAATGCAATAAGTCAGCGCTCGTCGCTAAACCCGGTATTGCAACAGCAATATGCCGCCATAGAAAAACCTTTGATTTTCTTTATCGACTATACGATTAAAGAAGGAGGTTTTTCTTATTCTGGTTCTTATAAGGAATTAGCACGTAATTTCAATGAACTTTCAGGAGATGACAAGTTTTTTGATCTTTTGAAACAAGCCGAAGAGGCTCAAGATGACAAGGAAGTGATCAGGATTTTTTATATCTTGATGGGGTTGGGGTTTGACGGTTTTTACAAACGCAAGCGTCCTGAATTATTGGATATCATGCAAAAAACCGCAACTCATTTTGATAAGAGCTTGGATTTCAATATTTCTAAAATCACTCCGGATCTCGATTTAAGCAAGATAGATACCGGCTCTGAGTTAAAGTGGTACCAAAAACCGCGTAACTGGATCATAGCTTCTGTAACTGTTTTGCTGTTATGTTTTATTGCTAATCTGGCGGCTCTGTCTACTTCAGTTTCAGGATTCTCCGATTCTATTGATGAGGCGTCTCGTGCTTCAATATCTTCTCGTAATTCCGGCGGCATTGGAGTATCTGATAATCAAAACGATTTTTCAACTGAATTAGAGCAGGCAGTGAAGGCTGATCAGGAAAACAGGACATTTGGTACAAACGATGAATAAAGAAACTGTTTTGAATGCGGCTGTATCTGAAGGATCCGGAATATTGGGATATGTCAATGAACATCCCGTCGTATCAATATTTGCCGTTTTATTATTGATCGTCGTCCTGTTCATTATCGTAAGAATTTGCTTTAAAGTTTTCGGATTATTCCGTAATCAGAAAGAAGTCGCGTCGTTACGTAAAGATTTAATGGTATGGTCCGTGCTTTCATCTTTGGTGCACGGCGGGAAAAAAACTGACAAAGCTAAGGCTGAATTAAACAGCAGATTAGCGGCAGTTACAGCTAATTTTGAACATATTGTAGGAATTTTACGTTCTCAAAAATATATCAAGAATCGTCGACCTTGGTTTGTATTGTTAGGTGAACCGTCTAACGGCAAATCATCGCTGTTGCAACATTGCGATCTTGAATTTAAATGCAGCGAATCTGAAAAAAACGGCAAGCAACAGCCGATTAAGTTTTTCTACAATAATTCAAGCGTTATCGCTGATGTCTCAGGGAAAGTTTTTTTTGACAGTTGGTTGGGTGGATCCAGCGCAGAGTGGACCCATATTTGCACGCTTTTGCGCAAGTACAATCCGCAAAAACCGTTGGACGGAGTGATCTTGACTGTTTCTGCAGATTCCCTTTTGGCAGATGATCACAAACTTACCCAGAAAAAAGCTCAACTCATTGCAGATGAATTATTGCGCCTTTCAGGCCAAATACGCATGCATATCCCGTGCTATCTGGTTATTACTAAGTTAGATGCAGTGGTCGGATTTCGTGAGTATTTCATGTCTCTTGAGAAGGCTGCCAAAGATCAAATTTTCGGATATCAGCCTCTGACTGACAGCGGAGTGTTCAGACAGGATGAATTTTCAGATTTTTTTGAATCTTTGATTCTACGTCTTGAAAACGGCGCAGTTGGTTTGATGAGTAGCAAAGGTGTGATGGAACTGTCTTATTTGAACCGTTCCCGCATGGATTTAACCGGTAATATCTACCTTTTCCCGGAAGCTTTTTCCAAGTTGCGTCCTAATCTTGAATGCTATCTCGATACCATTTTTACTAAACAGGGCGGGGCCGTTAATCCGGGAACGGCTTTTAAGGGAGTGTATTTTACATCTGCTGAAGATCAAGGCTATTGTTACGATAACCGTTTTGCCGAATTGCAACATAAGAATATGGACGATGCGCCTTTATATGACAATAATTTTAAGCAGAGCCGTTCTTATTTTGTTGCTGAACTGCTGTCACATATGGTTTTGCGCCCTCATTATGACGCGGTTTTTATCAAATCGGAGCGTTTGCGTCGTCTCGTACCGACTTTAAGCGTTTGCGCATCATGTGCCGTTTTGTCCTGTTTTTACCTTTACGGAGTTTGTTTCGAGGCTAATCCTTTATCGGATCGTCTGGAATATGATCGTCTTTATTACGTAGATCTTACGGATCAATTCAAAGACAAACAGATCCACGGGGCTCCTCTTTTGGGTATCGATTACCGCGGACAGGGGGTGCTTTTTATAGATTCTGCAATGCCCGATGATCCGAAAATATCACGTATGAACTTCTTCTCGGATGCGCGTGAGCGCATGTTGAGAAAAATAAGATTGCCTTGGAGCTTTTTCCCCGCTTCCATGTTGAAGTACGGATGGTCGATGGATCCGGAAATTGCGCAAAGGACCTTTCTTTACAATCAATTGCAGACTAATATGGCTTTTTTGCCACTGGTCTCATCAGTTGAGCAAAGTTTTTGCGAGCGTGCTACTGAGCCCATGTCTCTTGAAAAAAGAGATGCTCTTTTTGAACTCATGCAGATCTCGCTTTTCCCTTATAAGAATCGCACTCCCATGGGAAATGATGTCTATAAGCCCAATACCATGCAGGCATTTTTAGATTATCTGTATCCCCAGACCAATGATTCGTTGCGTTCTCAAATTTCAGATTTCAGACCTGGGTATGACTATTTGGCTCAGTCCACAAATCGTACCATAGTACTTAATCCTCAGTATGACGTCAGCTGTGCTATAGGAATACGTAACTTGGTGGACAATTGGCGTAATCTTAGCAATTACCCGACGCACGAGTATTCTCGTCTGAAAAGCGATATTTCGGCAGCCAATCGTTTGATGGATGTCTCCAAACAACTAGATGAATTACGCAAAACCAATGTAATGTTGCTGTCTTTGGAGCAGATGCAGGCTGTAATGGATAAATACCGTACCTGGGCTTTGCAGTTTGCTTCTGAAATAGATGAAATTGACGATATGATCAGTTTGGCAACTGTCAATACCGGAGATACGGGCGGCAAAAAGAATAATAAAAATGCAGAAAATCAGTATTATGCAGCCTTTGAATCATCCTATCAGGGGTATCGCAGTCTGTTAAATGATGACTTTAATTATTTGGTGAAATTTGGTCAGGAACAAAAAGCCAGCGGACTGTCATCAGAGCGTACGGATGCCTGGGGAAACTTGAATGAGAATTCTTTAAATTCGGTACGGGAAAATGTTGTTCATTTGTTAGAAAGCGAACATCAGCGCCTTACGAATACGATTATTAAAGTACAGCAGGATCCTCTTTTTCAGCATATTGATAATAACAAACCAGATTCTGAACTTAATTATCGTGCGATAGGAGAAATGCTGAAACTGTCGTTGGTTTCCACCAAACTTCGCAAGATAAGTTCACCCGATGATATCAATGAAATTACAGAAAAAGTTGATGCCGAGGTTGAACAGCTCAAAGCATTGGTGACGGAAAAATATGATCTGTATGCATCGTCACCTTTAATTAAGCAATGGGCAGAATTCTGCATTCATTACATAGACTTGCAACATACGGTGATAAGGTTGGGCATGGTCCAACAGATCATCGATCTTTATCCTGATACTCCCAACGATATGAATTTACTGTCTGATATTTCAATGATGGTGGCTGATTATCAGGGTAAAGGAAGCGGGATAGCCTCATCCGTATCGTTTGATATGGTTAAGGAAATTTTAGGGAAAACAGAGGTACGCCAGGAATATAACCCGGACGGCTTTGTTGCTTATTCTTCAACTATAGCTACCTTGCGCTCTTATTCTGCAGAAAAGAAATACCCTTATTTCAGCCAGGCTGTAGCCAAAAATGCTCAGCTACAACGTCTGGTTAGGGTGTTTCAGAAATATGCCGGAGGTTATTTTAATTACTGGGCACATTTTGTTCAGAATATACATCCCAAAGCGGATTCATATGCTGAGTTTTACGCTCTTTTAAGTAATACCCGTGCTTATCAGGTTAATTCACAGTTACAGGATCTTTATGATATGAGCTTTAAAGCTGTGAATGCTGTAAATGACGGATTATTGGATGAAGGCGGATTGTCACAAAAACAGGCTACTTTAAAGCTGTTGGATGCCAGAAGCAAAAGTCTTGATATAGGTTTTACTGATTCGTGTAATGATGAGGTTGCTGCTTGGACTGAACTGTCTGGCGACGCCACTTATGCCAATCGTAAAGTAATGTCCATGGATGAGAAGGATATTAAAAATACTTTGCAATTGCTAAGTCACAGTGAAATTTCATGGTGGGCTGAATTTACAGCTTTGGGCTCAAAACTTTTAAAACGAGATGCGTCTAGCGAAGCGTCAACTTCAGTGGCCATGTATCAAAGTGATCTTAAAGTTTTTCCGCTGGTCAAAGACGGAGATCCTCATAAACGCATCCTAAGCAAAAATGATATGCGTGCATTGATGGCCATGTTTAAAGGTTTCGGTTTGTCGGCAAAAACTAATGACGATAATGCGCTTCCTGATGAATTGGCCGGCTTTGCCTTGGGCAATAGTGATAACGGCTTGCGCATTGATAAGAGTTTGAAAGCTCCTTTAGTGTTCAGTGAGGATAGCAATACACAAGCTGAATTTAAGTCATGGTCAAAGAACATGGAAGATCTTTTGACGGTGCTTTCCGGTGCTGATCGCAGTGCTTATTACAAATTAAATCGTGTCGGAGCCGCAACGCAAAAGAGACTTGCGAAGGAACAAGGATTCAGCGGATATGAAAGCGGTGTGATTAGATATCGTTATTTTGATATCAGCATCGGCAAACAGAAACGTACTGAAAGAATGTCTTCATTCGTGAATGCTGAAAAACCTGAAACTATAGCCCGCGGATCGTTGGATAATCAGCCAATCACTTTTAATTTTTACCGTTTTTCCGATGCTTCCGTGCCTGATTGTACTTATGTCATTGACGGGGGATATCCGGCACTGCAGCTTTATTTGGATGAAAATGCCGTTTATGATGATGACGAGAAGATGACTTACGTGCCGTTATTCTTAAAAGATGAAAACGGAAATCGTAGCGTATTTTATATTGCCTTTTCGACAGTAGTGAAATTGCCGCGGGCATCGTCATGGCCTTCACTGTCATCATGGCCGTCCCTTACGTTATTTAATGACTACAGTCATTAGGATCTGTCAAAAATAGAGATTGAATAACAACAGTTTCAACGATTAACGATCAGAGAAAATTATGTCGGATTTTATTGTCAACGAAAGCAACTTTATTATTGAGGACGATTTGTATGAATCGTCTTTTGTTCCCGAAGGTTTTATGTTGCCTGACGGTATAGTATTCGGGGAAAAATTGGATGAAGCCCCGTCTTGGGAATTGTATCTAAGTGAGGATTTGCAATTCAGACTTCTGGTAGTTAAAGAAGCTTTGGCCGAACAATGGGTAGACGGACATTTGATCCCGCAAAGCGCCCTTATGCCAATGGAACTTAAAGACGGTGTTTTTTATCTTTTAATTTCACCTTCTTCTTTGAAATTACAACGATTGAGTCAATGTCGTTTCAACGGTTCTTTGCGATACGCATTTTCGTTTTACAGCGCTTTGCAACATACGCGGACTTTGGATGCCGAGCATTCCTTGCGAGACGGCATCTTTTTTGAACTGTATTCAGTGATACTTCCTTGTTATACATTGGTTCCTCCGGTTGCAGATCGTGCGTTGTTTCGCAATGCATTACGCGGAAAGAATGATCCGGAATTATTACTGTCTTCTGAAGAAATGGGCGGAAGCGGCGGATTAGCTTATGCGTCATGCCTAAAGGATCTGCGTGATCATGATTATGCCGTGCCCAAAGAGCAACCGCTACTTGAAAGCGGTGAACCTGTAGATGATTTCTTTATGGGAAAGGTGAAGGTAGGGCAAATAATAACAGGCCCTTTATGTATACGTCGTCAGTATCAAATTTTTGACACCAGCACTGATTATTATGTGTTGCTAATCGACAAGCTGTGGGGAGATGCTTTGCTGCATACAACAGTTTTGAGTCGGATCACCTTGAATACTGTTCCGTTGAACGGAAGAGCTGTGTATGTTTTGACTTTACCCAAGCGTCAGGCATTGGAGGCTTTGGATGATCGGTCTTTTGGTTATGATCGTCACAGTATGATGGATTTGGCACAGGCAGTAAGACGTACGCGCGCAGCCGTTCCGCAGGCGGATCTTCGAGACGGATTGTATGTTGCAAAGCTGGGAATGATTTTACCTTTGACTTTTTCAGCCGGATCTTATGACGACGGCAAAGTTATGTGGGATATCATTCAGCAAGGTCCTTTTTCATCAGCACCTCTGATGCAGGATATAGCCTATGATATTTTGAGTGTGGCACGTTCGTCAGATTGATGTGCTTTTGAGAATTTTAATTAAAGCATGAAAAACGGGGGAAGCTAAGCTTCCCCCCGTTGCGATCTTAAATTTTGAAATTACTCATCTTGAGCTTTTATCGCTGCAATTTCTTCTTCAAGCTGTTTTTGTTTCTTTGCAGCCAGTTTTTGCTTGTCTTCAGGTGATACGTACTTGGTGAAGTAACGCATAACCAGAACGAAGAACACCGGTACGAAGAAAATGGCCAACACGGTGGCAGTCAGCATGCCGCCAATTACACCGTAGCCGATTTCATTACGTCCGGCAGCACCGGCACCTGAGCTTAAAGCCAGAGGTAACACGCCCAAAATGAAAGCCATAGAGGTCATCAGAATAGGACGGAAACGAAGTCTGGCAGCGTTGATCACAGCCTCGGTAAGTCTTTGACCCTGATCGTACAAATCCTTGGCAAATTCCACGATGAGAATGGCGTTTTTGGATGCCAGACCAACAGTTGTCAGCAATCCTACCTGGAAATATACGTCGTTAGTCAAAGTAGTACGTACAGGTAAATACTGTGTGAGCACAGCTGCTCCGATTGCTCCGACAATACCTAACGGTACAACCAGCATTACCGCGAAAGGAATGGACCAGCTTTCATACAGTGCAGCCAGAGACAAGAAGACGATGAGCAGGGAAATTGCGTACAACGCAGGTGCCTGAGCACCGGATTGTTTCTCCTGATAGGACACGCCTGACCAGGAAATACCAAATCCTGCCGGTAAAACTTTGTTGGCAATACGCTGCATTTCGTTCATGGCTTCGCCGGTAGAAACTCCGGCGGCAGGGGCACCCTGAATGTTAACTGCCGAAACACCGTTGAAACGTTGTAATAACGGAGCACCGTAAGACCATTCTGTCGAAGCAAAGGCTGAGAACGGTACCATTTCCCCCTGGTTGTTCTTCACGTACCATTTAGACAGATCCTGCTCGGTCATACGAGAAGATGCTTCGCCTTGGACGTAGATCTTTTTGACACGGCCGCGATCCATAAAGTTATCGGTATAAGACGAACCCCAGGCAATAGACAAGGTATTGTTAATGTCGCTTACTGAGAGACCCAACGCGATAGCTTTTTCGTAATCAAGTTTCAATTTGAATCTAGGAGTATCGTTCTGGCCGTTGACGCGAACCTGAGTTAACAAAGGAGATGCTTGAGCTGCTCGCACATATTCATCTCTTACTTTGTTCAGCATATCGTGTCCGGCACCGCCGTTATCCTGTAAGTACAGATCAAAACCTGATGCCGTACCCAGTTCCGGAATTGCCGGAATGTTGAAAGCGTAGACCAGACCTTCACGAATTCCCATAAGCGGCATATAAGCGCGTTGGGAAATCATGTCAGGGTGCTGAGATTTATCGGTACGCTCGGCCCAATCTTTAAGTTTGATAAAGGCCATAGCGGCGTTTTGACCTTGACCTGCGAACGAAAAGCCCACGACATACATGATGGTGTCGATGTTGTCTTTTTCTGCAGTCATGAAATAGTTGCTGGCTTTTTCCATGGCTGATTGAGTCTTTTCTATGGTTGATCCTGCCGGCAGATTGGCCATGGCCATGAGCACACCCTGATCTTCGTTAGGAAGGAAGGCAGAAGGTATGCGCATAAATCCGAACACCAAGGCTGCGCAGATCACTACATAATAAATCAGATAAAGCTTGATGCTGTGAACCACTTTTTCTACATGATTCACATAGCTCTCTGACATGGCTTTAAAGAAACGGTTCCAAAGTTCCAAAAACTTATATACGGGAGACCAAATCCAATTAAGGCTCTTTTCTGCAACGCGTACGATAAGATTTTTAGATTGCTTTTCACGTTCTGACGGTGATTTCAGCATGGTGGCACACAATGCAGGTGTCAGGATCAAAGCGATTAAAACCGACAGTACCATTGCAGATACGATGGTTATTGAGAATTGGCGGTAAATGATACCGGTCGATCCTCCGAAGAAAGCCATAGGTATAAATACGGCTGACAATACCAGAGCAATACCGACCAATGCTCCGGTAAGCTCATCCATCGATTTCATGGCAGCTTGCTTCGGCGTAATGTCAGGATGCTCGTTTAGAATACGTTCGACGTTTTCTACTACGATAATGGCATCGTCAACCAGAAGGCCGATGGCCAGCACCAGACCGAACATGGTGAGGGTATTGATGGAGAAACCGCATGCCTCCATGATGGCGAAAGCGCCGAGCAATACCACCGGAACGGTAATCGAAGGAATTAACGTGGCTCGGAAGTTCTGCATGAAGAGGTACATGATGAGGACCACTAGAATAATGGCCTCTATCAAAGTATGTACAACTTCGTTGATGGAAACTTTAATGAACTGGGTAGTGTCGTAAGGATAGTCAAGCTCCATCCAGTCAGGAAAGTACTGCTCCAGATTTGCAAGTAATTCCTTAACTTTTTGGGCCGTGTCGAGTGCATTGGCACCGGCGGCAAGGCGAACTGCTATACCTGAGCAAACACGACCTTTATATCTTGCTTCGTGGTTGTAAGACTCCTGTCCTAGCTCTATCTTGGCGACGTCTTTTAAATATACTTTTGTTCCGTCCTGATTGACGCGGAGCAGAATGTTTTCGAATTCTTTAACTGTTTCTAAGTTACTTTGTCCGGTAATGCTGTATGTATAGAGCTGTCCTTTGACTGCCGGAGTGCCGCCCAATGATCCGTAAGTGACCTGAGCATTTTGAGTTTTTATGGCAGTGGTGATCTCCGTAGGACTGATCCTAAGATTGTTGAGTTTTGCCGGATCAAGCCATACACGCATGGCGTATTCCGAACCGAAAACCATTACACTGCCGACACCGGAAACTCGGGATAAAGGTTCCTTGATGTTGGATTCTAGGTAGTCGGAAAGATCAGCTTCTGTGTGCTTGTCATCGGTTGCGGATAATGAGGCTACAAGTAAAAAAGCGTCGGTAGACTTTGATACGTCTATACCGTTTTGCTGAACCACGGTAGGCAACTGTGACTGGGTTTGCTGCATCTTGTTTTGTACCTGTACCTGTGCAATATCGGCATTGGTACCAGGTTCAAAAGTGATCTGAATGCTGGAGTTACCGTATGAGTCAGAGGATGCATCCATATACATGAATCCATCCAAACCTACCATATTTTGCTCGATGATCTGTGTTACCGCACGTTCGGTGGTAGATGCATCGGCACCTGGATAACTTGCACGAATTGATACGGCAGGAGGTGCGATGGTAGGGTATTGAGATACAGGCAAAGTGTGGATAGCTAAAAGGCCGGCAAGCATGATCATGATCGCTATGACCCATGCAAAGACCGGACGATTAATAAAGAAACGTGCCATGAGTGTTTATTTCCCTCAATTACTGTTTCTGGGATTGTTCGGCGTTTTGATCGCCTTTTTGCGGTTCTACAGCTTGTACCGGCTGTCCTTCGCGGATTTTTTGCAGGTTGCTTACGATTACTTTGTCTCCTGCAGTGACACCGCTTTTAACCAAATAGTATTTGTCAAATTGAGCGCCTAACTGTAAATCGTGGCGTTCCACCTGATTTTGAGCATTGACAATCAGGGCATAAGTAGTACCGCCGGCTTCTCTTTGTACGCCTGATGCGGAAATTACCGTAGCATTTGGAGTTACACCTTCGTTTATATCTCCACGAAGGAACATGGAAGGAAGGATGGTGTGATCAGGATTTGGCACTAAAGCGCGTAAATTTACCATGCCGGTTGATTCATCCACGGTAACTTCGGCAAATTCAAGTGTTCCCTGATAAGGATATTTCTCTCCGTTGGCAAAATAGATATCTACGGTGGCTTTGCCATCTTTGTTTTGCAGTTTTCCTGCTGCCGCGGCTTTTCGTAAGGCAATGTTGTCTTCAACAGTTTGTCCGAGATCGACATAGATCGGATCCAATTGCTGAATAGTAGCCATGGGCGAAGCCTGAGCTGCTGATACCAAAGCGCCTTCGGTTACTGATGAACGGCTGATAGTTCCGCTTATAGGTGCGTAAACTTTTGTATAAGCCAAATTGATATTTGCTGTTTTTAACGCAGCTTGAGCGGATTGGACTGCGGCTTTGTTGGAAAGGTAAGCAGCCTGTGCATCGTCGTAGTCTTGTTTTGAGACTGCTTTTTGTTGTAACAGACTGGCAAAACGCTCTGCTTTTAATTGAGAACTGTGCAAAGTTGCTTTAGCACTTGCCAAAGCAGCTTCTGCTGAAGCAACCTGTGCCTCGTAAATGGCCGGATCAATCTGATACAGTTGCATGCCTTGTTCAACAACGGTGCCTTCTTTGAACAGACGCTTTTGTATTACCCCTGAAACCTGAGGCCTGACCTCGGCCTTCCTGGTTGAATTGGCTCTGCCGGTTAAATGTGAAATTACCGGCATGTCCATGGTCAATACCGGAAGAACATCGACCGGCAGGGCCATCTGCTGTTGTTGCTGTTGCTGTTTTTCACATCCTTGCAGACTTAGTGCCATGGCAACAGCACAAGTTATAAGGGAAAGTGATTTTAATGAAACATTCATGTTAAGTCCTTTGATGGCTAAGATAGCGTGTCATGAAGAATCGTTATGCGAGCAAGTTAAAGCGTAAAAAGGTATCCAAATACTCTCCAATGTATGAGTGTACAGGAGATGATTTTTCTGATCATTTGATTGTCTGAATTGCCTTTTTGCTGGTTGCTAAATGCAACTTATTCGGAAGATGAGCCGAGAGAGTCGTATCTCTTATTTTTAGCAAATTTTTCTTTGCCAAAAGAAAAATATTTAGCGGATATTGCACAACTGAATACTAAATAACAGCTGTTTTAGGCTGTCCTGCCTGCAGGTGCGTTGTAAGTAATTCTCAGTAGTGAAGAGCTGACTCGGTTTCATTCTCCTTGTTATTAAAGCGCTCATTCTACCTGCGCGATAAAAATATGTGATTATACAAACAGCAAAAGCTGTATGTTCATCGTTTTACTTGGTCATGCGGTAGAACTTCTGCGATCTGGTTTGAATTGTAGCACATAACATACATTCGTGTATGTATGTGCTATGATCCTCTCCGTTTTTTTAAATCTCTTTAAATCAGGAGTATTTTTATGGCCAAGAGAACGCATGAAGATGCCGAATTAACTAAACAGGCAATATTAGATTCGGCTTTCAGGTTGTTTTCAAGACGCGGCTATGAGAGTACCAGTCTTTCAGATATAGCAAGATTTGCCGGTGTTACCAGAGGGGCTATCTATTGGCACTTTAAAGATAAAGGGCAAATCTTAGTGGAATTGTGTGAAAAAGTGAATTTGGATCGCCTAAAGAGTGATGCTTTGGCTGAAGCTGCTGATCCCAGAGAAGAAGATCCTTTATCTAAAATTATGATTTGGCTTAAGGAGTGCGGGGATGACAGCAGTGTGCAGTTTTATTCATCAGCTCTTTTTAGTCTGGTTGACAAAATTATGAGCGGAGCCTGCGGCTCTGACGATGTCAGACAGAAGCTCAAAGGTATGTTTGAAAAAAGAGAAGCTCTAGTTTGCTCAGCTTTGCGAAATTCCGTGTTGAAAAAGCAACTTCCTGCAGATCTCAACATAGAGTTTGCCGTCGATGTGCTCGGATCTTTTATTTGCGGCTTTGTAGAATATATGCGAATGGGAAAAGGAGAACATCTTCGCCGCAACTATGATCGTGTTGTAAAAGGGATCATTTCAAGTTTTAAAGAAAATGACCTTCTGCATTATTAATTTTAAAGCTTAATTCTCCGGCGGAAGGGGGGTCGGTTTGCCCTGAGCATCCACTTTCACATAGGTGTAGTGAGCTTTGGTAACACGGTAACGGACAACGTTCTCCTTGTCATTTTGCATAACTATCTTTTTTACCCACAGTTCAAGCTCTACGGTTATTGACGTTCTGCCTCGCTTGCTGCAATGTCCGTAACAGCAAACTACATCTCCGACTTTCACCGGTTTAACAAATGTAAGACTGTCTACGGCAACGGTAACTACACGGCCGCAGGCTATTTCCCTTGCAAGCAGGGAGCCGGCAATGTCCATCTGCGACATGATCCATCCGCCGAAAATGTCTCCTGCCGGATTGGTATCGCCCGGCATTGCTAAAGTGCGTAGCAGTAAATTGCCTGAAGGCGGTTCAATTATTTTTTCGTCCTCATTTTCGGTCATTTTTTCTCTCCAAAATATGTCTTTGGGCAGCAATTATGTGAAAAGACTCGATTCATTGATTTAATTGGTATTTTAAACGAACCTTACCACTTTGAAAGCTGACTATGCCGGCAAGTTTTACTGGCGAGATTTTTCACCGCATTCTAGATGAGCTTGCTGGTACAATGTTCGCACCAAATACCAAAGAGGCAAACATGCAGGATCAAGCAATCACATCTGAACGTCAGCATCAGCATCTTATCAAGGTGTCACGTACTTTTGCATTGACTATACCCCTTTTGCCGAATGAAATTGCTGATCAGATATCAAATGCTTATTTGCTTTGTCGTATTGCCGATACGGTAGAAGATGATCCTAAAGCTCCAGTTGATAAAAAACGGGCATGGCTAAAAGAGTTTGCAGATTTTGCATCCGGCGGATTTGTCGATGAAATGCAGCTGATGTCGTTAAGTTCCAAAGCATCTGAATTGGTTGAAAAAGGTGCCAAGGAAAGCGAATTGGCCTTAATTAAGGAGATGATCCCCGTATTGAAACGAACCTTGTCTTACCCGCAACCTGTAAGACGTATTCTTTCACGCGGTGTTGCTATTTTGTGTTGCGGCATGGCAAAAAGCCTAAACGGTGTAACGATTTCAACTATTCAGGATGTCGATGAATATTGTTATTTTGTGGCAGGTGTAGTCGGAGAACTTTTAGCTTGTATTTTTGCCAGAGCTGACAGCAATATAGATAAGGAGGTTCTCTTGAGACTTTCGGTAAGTTTTGGAGAGGGCCTGCAACTTACTAATATTCTGAAAGATAGATTTGAAGATGCAAAAAGGGGAGTAAGTTTTTTACCGGCCGATGCGCAAAGCAGTGAAGGAATAACCAAATATGTAGCCCTGACCAAAGGACATCTTGATGATGCGCTGGATTTTATTTTGCATATTCCTGTTACGCAATGCGGGATCAGAAAATTCTGTTTACTCAATATCTGCATGGCAGTAGCTACTTTAAGACTTATGCAAGATTCTTCTTTCCGTAAACAAAAAATCACCAGATGTAAAGTTAAGCTTCTGTATCTTTTGACTTCCTGGTGTGCAGGAAATAATTTTTTCACTAAAGTTCTTTATAAGATCGCAGGATGCGGATTAAAAAGTCAGCGGGAAGATCCGGAAAAATTGCGCGAGCGTGTTTCCAAGTGGGATAAAGATACCTTTGATATTTTGATTGAAGATTGATTTGAGGATTTAAATGATTGCAAAGTTAGCTAAAAGCGTCGTACTTGTTGCCGCGGTGATTCTTTTTACAACTTCCGTTCAGGCTAAAGATTATGTAGAAGGGAAGGATTACGAGGTAAGGGGAACGGTAAAATCGGAAAAACCTGAGATCCGTGAGTATTTCTCTTTTTTCTGCGGGCACTGTTTTGCCATGAAAGATCAGTTTCATAAAGTTCGGGATCATTTCTTGGGCAAAGCTGAGTTTGTAATGAATCCTGTGTATGTTTTAGGCGGCGATCTGGGCGTTTATTCAGAGACAAGCTATGCCGTTGCACAAGTAGCAGGAGTAGCCGATCAGTATGAAGATTTGCTTTTTAAATCCATTCATGTTGACAATGAAGAGCCGCAGAATCTCGATTATTTTATTGAGAAATTGGGGGATGTCGGTATCCCTTCTGAAAAAGCCTTGCAGTCATACAATTCTTTTGTAGTCAAGGGCATGGTTTCATCATGGGATAAATCGGTTGAGTACGCAAAAATTGAAGCCGTGCCGGAGATCATGGTTAATGGAAAATATATAGTAAAGATGGATGACATTGATAACGTTGAACAATTGAATGCAGTCATAGATTATTTGCTGACATTAAATTAAGCAAAAGATTGTGACGGTTAACGACTGTCCGATTGTTTGATTATGCGAAAATTAAAAAAGGATCGCTTAAGGAGCGATCCTTATTAGCGTGCAAGATAAGTAGTTACTTTTCTGCTTTCTTTATTGAATCTTTTAAAATTTTTGTAATTTTTTCGTCTTTTTCTTGCCAGACATCGCGTAAATGCATGGTGAATTGATGTTTATAGGCTTTGTCTCCCAAATAATCACCGCTGATTTCCGGGGTCACTTTTACTAACTCTATGTCGGCATAGACATCCTTAAGCTTTCCTTTTAGCAGATCAATGAACGGTTTGGACGGATATCTGTTATGAGGATAAACAAGCGTAGTGTTGAATACGTAGTCTATATCCTTACCTATTTCACCTAAAGCAATGGCCACGGAGGCTGCTTTTGGGGGCATTAGGTTTTGGTATTGTGAACGCGCCAGTTTTGCTTTTACCGGTGTGAAACGTGTACCTTCGACAAAATTTATAAGAGAAGAAGGATTGGTTGCCAAACGTCTGCAAGCTTTTTTGGTGCTTTCTATATCAGCGTTACGTAATTTGGGATCTTTTAAAAGTTTTTCTCGTGAGTAGCGTCGTAAAAAAGGCATGCCTAAGGCATAACAAGCCAGTCCTACAAAAGGAATATAAATTAGCGAATGCTTCATAAAGAATTTTGTAGTAGGAATGCGTCCGCGGTACACACAACAAAGAATGATGATGTCAGCCCAACTTAAATGATTGGAGATCACCACACATGATTTCTTTATTTTAGGTATTTCATCGCCTGATATATGCCATTTGATATTGTTGGTGAGCTTTAAAATCATAGCATTGTCAAAAACCCAGATCCGGTAAAGCCAAAAATTGCATTGCTCGCATAAATTTGCAATCAAAGATAAGGGGATAAGTATGCGGATCAACCCCAATATCATAATCGGAGTGGCGATAACTATACAGTTTAGCGGTATAAGAATGCAGTTTAACAACAAGAGCACAGGGCTCGGCAAAAAAGCCAGCATATTGGAATCCTCGTTTTTAAATCGCATTATTTTAGCAAAATAGCCACAGGTAATAATTTTTGCAAAAAAGGGAATATAGACTGATTTGCGTTCCGAATTATGATATATAATCTTAGTCACAGACATGGACGCAAGTTTTAGATTGAGCCTGATTTCAGGCATATACGAACGCCTGTGCTACACTGAACAAAACTGCGGTATGGAAAACAGAACCTACCGCCAAAAAAGCTGAAATAATAGAGGTATGAAAAATGGCTGATCATCCTAAGTCATTGTGGTACAACGGTAAAATGGTTCCTTGGGAGAGCGCAAAAGTTCACGTGACCGCTCATGCCCTGCACTATGGTTCAGCCGTTTTTGAAGGCATCAGAGCTTACAAGACCGAAAAAGGTCCACAAATCTTCCGTTTGAAAGATCACATCAACCGTCTGTTTAATTCTGCCAGAATTTACCGCTTCCCCGTCGGCTTCTCCAAAGAAGACATCATGGAAGCCTGCAGAAAGTCAATTTCTGCAAATGGCATGGAATACGGGTATATTCGTCCTCTCATCTTCATGGGTGAAGTCGGATTGGGTGTTAAGTTCAAAAAAGGCGTGAACGCAGACGCTATGGTTTGTGCACTGCCTTGGGGTGCCTATCTTGGTGAGGAAGGCCTTAAAAAAGGTATTCGTGTAGCTGTTTCTTCCTGGCGTCGTTTGGCTCCGGATACTATTCCTACTGAAGCCAAGGCCGCCGGTAATTACCTGCCCTCCATTTTGATTGCCAATGAGGTAACCGGCAACGGTTATGACGAAGCCATTGCTTTGGATGTTAACGGTTATATTTCCGAGGGTTCAGGAGAAAACGTCTTTATTGTTAAAGATAAAGTTCTCTATACAGCACCTTTCACCTGCGGTCTGCTCCCCGGCTTTACTCGTGATGCCGTGATCCATTTTGCTCATGACTTGGGCTATGAAGTGGTCGAGAAGAGACTGGCTCGTGAAGCTGTTTACGGTGCTGATGAAGCTTTCTTTACCGGTACGGCTGCAGAGATAACTCCTATAGCTTCAGTAGACGGTTTGGATGTCGGTCCTGGTCATCGCGGCCCTATTACCGAGGCCTTGCAACAGCATTTCTTCGACTACGTCCAAGGCAAGATTGAAGATAAGTATGGCTGGCTGACCCCTTGCAACGACTGATCTGATATTAGAATTTTAAAACGAACTGAATTTTGAATTTATAAACCCGCAAGCCGATGGACCCATGCGGGTTTTTTTATAGGAACATTAAAATGCCTAGAGATTATCGCTCCAGTATTACTTACAAAGAGAAGAAGATGGCCGGTGCCAGAGCATTGTGGAAAGCTACCGGTATGAAAGACGAGGATTTTGGCAAACCGATCATTGCCGTTGCCAATTCTTTTACTCAATTTGTGCCAGGTCATGTACATTTGCATGATATCGGTCAGCTTGTGGTAAAAGAAATTGAAAAAGCAGGCGGTATAGCCAAGGAGTTCAATACCATTGCGGTTGATGACGGTATCGCTATGGGGCATGACGGTATGCTTTATTCGTTGCCTTCTCGCGATATTATTGCAGATTCCGTTGAATATATGGTCAATGCACATAAAGCAGATGCGTTGGTGTGCATTTCAAACTGCGATAAAGTAACTCCCGGTATGTTAATGGCCGCCATGCGACTTAATATCCCTACGATATTTGTTTCAGGCGGTCCGATGGAAGCTGGGCGCATGAAAGGCTGCGATTATAAGGTAGATCTTATTGATGCCATGATCGTATCTGCAGAGCCAGGGGTTACCGATAAGGAAGTTAGTGATATTGAATATGCTGCCTGCCCTACTTGCGGTTCATGCTCCGGCATGTTTACAGCCAATTCTATGAACTCTCTTACCGAAGCTTTGGGTTTATCTTTGCCTGGCAACGGCTCTTTGGTAGCTACTCATGTTAACCGTAAGAATTTGTTCATCAAGGCGGCTCATCGTATTGTTGAGATGGCCAAGGCTTATTATGAGCATGATGACGAATCTGTTTTACCGCGTTCCATAGCTACCCGCAATACTTTTGAAAATGCCATGTCTTTGGATATTGCCATGGGCGGTTCGACCAATACCGTACTTCACCTTTTGGCTGTCGCTCAGGAAGCGGGTGTCGATTTTACCATGACCGACATCGATGCTTTATCCCGTAAGATCCCGCATATTTGTAAGGTTTCTCCTTCCACTCATGAATATCACATGGAAGAAGTACATAACGCCGGCGGGATCATGAATATTTTGGCTCAGCTTAAAAAGCACGGTTTGTTGCACGAAGACAGCCGTACCGTCAGCGGTATGAGCTTAGGTGAACAGATCGACAAATATGATATCGAGAAGACCAAAGATCCTGAAATTCTGAAGTTTTATAAATCCGTCGGTGCAGGAAAACAGTGCATTCAGGCTTTTTCACAGGAAACCTATGTTGATAAGTTGGATCTCGATCGTGCACACGGGTGTATTCACGATATCGAACATGCTTATTCAAAAGACGGCGGTTTAGCCGTATTGCACGGTAATTTGGCAGTTAACGGATGCATAGTAAAAACAGCCGGTGTTGATCAGTCTATTTTGAAATTTGTGGGACCTGCAAGGATCTTTGAATCTCAGGAAGATGCTGTTGACGGTATTTTGGGAGGCAAGGTAAAGGCCGGCGACGTGGTGATCGTAAGATACGAAGGCCCACGCGGCGGTCCCGGTATGCAGGAAATGCTTTATCCCACTTCGTATATTAAATCCGTCGGTTTGGGCAAGAAATGTGCTTTGATCACCGACGGTCGTTTCTCCGGAGGCTCATCGGGGCTTTCAATAGGTCACGTATCTCCTGAAGCAGCTAACGGCGGCAATATAGGTCTTTTGGAAGAGAACGACATAATTGAGATAGATATTCCCAATCGTACTATCCGTATGGACGTTTCTGATGAAGAGTTGGCCAAACGCCGTGCGGCAATGGAAGCTAAGGGTAATAAGGCATGGCAGCCTGAGCATCGCGATCGTCAGGTTTCTTTTGCTCTGCGTGCTTATGCAAAGATGGCTTCAAGTGCAGATAAAGGCGGTGTACGCGATCGTAGTAAATTGGAAGGACTTTAATTCCTATGAGCGAGAAACAATACGATGCGCAGGAGTATTTGCATAAAATCCTTCTGGCGCGTATTTATGATTTGGTAAAGGTGACTCCTCTGCAAAAATTGGAGTCATTGTCAGCAAGATTAGGCGTGAACGTGCTTTTGAAGCGAGAGGATCTGCAGAAGATCCACTCGTTTAAACTGCGCGGTGCCTATAACATGATCAAAGGACTTACTCCTTCTCAGCTTAAAGCCGGAGTGATCACCGCATCTGCCGGTAACCATGCTCAGGGAGTCGCTTTATCTACTCAAAAACTTGGAGTAAGGGCCGTGATCGTTATGCCGACAACTACTCCGGATCTTAAAGTGGATGCAGTGCGTCACTACGGAGCCGAGGTCGTGCTGTACGGTGACAGTTTTAACCAATCCTATGATTATGCTCAGCAATTGTCGCGTAAGAAGGGATTTACCATGATCCCTCCTTATGATGATCCGGAGGTGATCACGGGACAAGGCACCATTGCCCATGAAATTGTGGGTCAATGCGATGACATAGATACCATTTTCGTGCAAATAGGCGGCGGCGGATTGGCTTCCGGTATAGCCGTTTACATCAAGGCTCTTTTGCCTGAGATCAAGGTCGTAGGTGTAGAGGCTGAAGGAAGTGCCAGCATGAAAGCCGCACTTAAAGCCGGCAAGCCGGTAGATATAGGTTATGTATCTCACTTTGCTGACGGTGTGGCTGTAAGTAAGGCCGGTACGGAGACGTTCCGTGTATTGAGCAAATATCTTGATGACATCGTTACTTGCACCAATGATGAAATTTGTGCGGCAATGAAGGATATTTTTGACGATACCCGTGCCATTGCTGAACCTTCCGGAGCATTATCTCTTGCCGGATTGAAGAAATATGTACGTGAACACAATTGCAAGAGTGGAAATTTTGTAGCCATTCTTTCCGGTGCTAATGTCAAATTCCACACTTTGCGTTTGGTTGCCGAGCGTTGTGATGTCGGTGAAATGACAGAGGGCATTCTTTCTGTAGAGATCCCTGAAACTCAAGGATCATTCCTTGAATTCTGCAAAGCTATAGGTTCAAGAACAGTTACTGAATTCAGTTATCGTTTGTCCGATGCCCAAAGAGCACGTGTTTTTGCCTCCATTGAACTTACCGGCGGTAAAAAAGAATTGGGGGAGATCAGCAAATCGCTAAAGAAGAAAGGTTATCTGGTATCGGATCTTACCGATGATACGATCGCAAAAGATCATGTTCGCTATCTGATAGGCGGTCACTTACATTCGAAGATCACAGAGAAGTTGTTCTTGTTTGAATTTCCTGCTACATCAAATGCATTATTGCGTTTCTTGGAGACTTTGGGAGATTCATACAGCATTACGCTTTTCCATTTCCGCATCACGGGTTTGGAGTTCTGCAGCGTGCTTTGCGGTTTTGATGTAACCGGCAAGGAAGAAGGCGTAATGGACTTCATCAGGAAAGTCGGATATCCGGTTACTGAGGTTACATCCAACAGTACCTATCAGCAGTTCTTGCGTTAAGTATTGCTGTTTAACAGGAGTCAACGGAGTTGAAAAGGAACGCAGTTGGAATATTGCTTTTAAGTGCAATTTTTTCCTTTAATGTTGCCCGGGCTGATGTTTCAGAATTTGAAATGCACAAAAGTAAGGATGAAGTTTCTTTTGTTAAAGCCGATGGCAGCGTTACAGCGCAACTGCGTATTTTGCGTTCTATCAATTCCGTTTCAACTACTAAGGAGTATGCCCGTTACGTTATGGACCGTTATCGCGGTTGGGGGCTTACTCCGGTACTGGATCTGCGTGGATTCTCGTTTCGTTATGTGGATAATGCCCCGTGCTCGGGATTAGTTACCTTTTTTGACGGAAGATCGTATCTTTTCTTTTCTGCTTGCGGTGATTTTTTACCCGAGGATATGAGCAAACTGTTTAAACAAGCTGATCGTGAACTTAGAATTTCAGAACAGTTAAAACGGGAAGCTCATCCGAATTTGTATCAGTGATCAACAGGAAATGTTATAAGAAAAAAGGCAGGAAGTTCCTGCCTTTTTGTATCAGGTGTTCAATTATATATTTTGGGAAGAGGAAGCTGTAAAGGTTCGTTCCCATCGTCTATTGATGACGCTTTGATAAAACAGTCTGCGGCTTCGGCAAAATTCTGTTGCCTTGCTAAAACTTGACCTATCTTGTTGTAAATTTCTGCGTTGGGAGCAAATTCCAGAGCTCTGCGGTAGTCGTCAAGAGCTTCTTGCAACAGTCCTGATTTGAGTTCCAGATTTGCTTTTGCTTTAAGAAGCGGCAAATTTAAGGTCCCTGAGATCACATCTGATTGTGTTTTGGTATTAAGTACTTTTAATACTTCGGGAATGCAGTTATCCCATTTTGCTATGCTTTCAAGGAAATCGGGATCTAAGCCTTTTTTGAGTACGGATAAAGCCAAAGGTTTTGCGTGTTCCAAATCTCCAAGTTGTATCAATTTGCGTACATATGCACCAAGTGCCACGCTGTCGTGCCTGGTCTGCTTGGAAAGAGTTTTCCACAGATGTTGCAACTCATCGGAGTTTTTCATGGAATTCATACGGTTATTTAGAGATCTGCTTTCAATATTGGCAGCTTCTTCTGCGGTGATAAGTTTATATTTAACCAGATCTCCTGAGATTTCAGCCAGTTTTTGCAGATCATTTTCATGTTGGTAGCACAGCAGGTAAAGTCTGTAGATAAGCTTGTTACGTTGTGACGGTTTTAAAGCGGAAAGGTCTTCCAAGGCTGCTTTGGAGTTATTGATACGCAGGTTAAGCTTGGCTCTTACGATTTTTGAGGCGGCCAAAGAAGTATCGTTAAAAGTGCCTGCTTGATCAAGAAAGGCACGGCAACGTTCATATTCTCCTGCGTTGAAGGCCGCTTTAGCACCGACAAACAGAGCGTGTAAAGGCAGGTTTTTAAGATCTCCGCTGCGAGAGAGCAAGTTTAAAGTTTTTGCGTAATCTCCTTCTTCGTAGGCAAGATAAGCTGAATCTTGTAACGATAAAGCTTTGCGAAGGCTGCGTTTGCGCAACCATAAAGCAGTCCCACCGGGAATTTTAACGAAGCGTTTAACAATATCGGCTATGATCCATAACAAAGCGAAAAACAGAATGGCAATTGCTGTTGCCGTGACTAACGAAGTCTCTACTATGTAGTTGCCAAAGGCAATATGTACAAAGCCTTGAGATTCCGAAGCCATCGGGCCTAGAGCAACAGCAGCGGTTAGAATGGCAATCAGCAGGATCAACTTTATCATTTAGTGATCTCCTGTTCTGAAGAATTGTCGTCTCCGTCCGATGTCTGAGTCGAGTTCTGCTTGTCCGCATCGGTTGAAGGACTGATGATACGTATTCGCGAAGAGGCTATTTCGCGGAATACGGAATAGCTTGAAAGTACGCTCGGAACGTCAACATTGATTTGTAAATCCTTTATTGATTCAAGAGCATTCAGATTGGCTTTGAAAGCATCTGCTGACGGATCGTAATAGTTTTTAATAAGTTTTATGGCTTGTTCTATATTATTGCGGAAAGCCTGCGGATCGCTTTGAATCAGTGCTTGCTTTGAGAGTAACAGCAAAGCTCGTATGTTTTCTTTTAAAGTTTGAGCTTGAGATGTGGATAAAAAATCGTTTAAAGCTTGATCATCACGGCGTCTGATTTCTATGAATTTTGATGAGAATTTTTTGACTGAATTCCACAAATTATCTTTCCAATTTACAGGATCGTTTTGCAATTGCGTACTGCTTTGTGTCTTGTCACCAGAAAATTTACCGTCTAACCCGTTAAGTGTCATGGTATTCAGGTTTTCACAGACGCTGTCAATTTTAAAAAGTATGCCGCGTTTGTCTACAGAAGGCAGATTGGCCAGTTTCAGCAGATCGCTGGCAATGGCTTTTCTAACTTTGATTACATCCGGATCTTCAATATTTATGAGCATGGCATCAGCATCTTTCAGGCACCAAATAGCGGATGTTGCATCAGATTGAAATACGGCCGTTTGAAAGGCACTGTTTACTAAGAAATAGGCCTGAGCCAGTTTCCAGTCGTCAGGATTTCTTTCTTCGTAACGTTTGAGC
This sequence comes from uncultured Succinatimonas sp., assembly GCA_937896115.1. Taxonomy (GTDB): domain Bacteria; phylum Pseudomonadota; class Gammaproteobacteria; order Enterobacterales; family Succinivibrionaceae; genus Succinivibrio. The sequence goes on along the minus strand of CALBLB010000196.1, from coordinate 12,889 downwards.
TCTGCTGAAGCAGTCCCCAAATTTTTTTCCGCATTATCCAGACGTCCGGACAGAGTGGAAATCTGTTCGTCAATAGTCGCTTTAAGATGCTGATTTTCGTTTTTTAGTTTTTCATTAGAAGCCAACAATTCTTCAATGCGATTATTTTGTTCTGAGAAAGCTGTCAACAATCTTTCTGAACGGCTTTGAGCTTCTTTGGCAGAAATTTTAAGCAGATCTGCTTCGTTATTTGCTTGTTGCAGATTTTGATGTAAATACCATCCTCCGCTAACACCTGCCACTGCAAGAATAAGCACTGCTACGGAAAGTAAAGTAATTTTTGATCGTACTTGCTTGAATTGATCCTTATTCGGTACTGTATTTTGTTTGACTGCAGTTTCTTTACTGGCAACGGTTTGTTCTGCTTTTTTCATAGCCTTGGCCTGCTCTTCAATGGCCGTAACTTCGGCGTCGAGTTTTGCAGAGGAGATTTCCTGATCCTGATTTCCTTTGGAGCTGTCTGTCATTTCAACCTCAAAACCTTATGTATGTCCAAAAGTAGGAAAGGGATGCTGGCGCCCCTTCCGTACAGACTTTTTGAATTTTAACACAAGGATCTTAATAGATACTAAAGGCGGTTGTTGTGACAATAATCATTTTTATAAAACTTAAAATAACATCAAGATGATAATTTTAATTTATTTAAAGTTTAAATATTAAAAATAGATTTGTTCTTGCACATATTTTTATTTAAATTTATTAAAATAATAATTTATGAAAAATAAATAAAAAAATTAAGAAAAAGTTATTTTGTTAAATATAAATGCTAGTCATAATATTTTGATTAAATGTATTATATAATATATTAATCCAGCATTTTAATTTTCGTAAATGGTATACTAAGTCTATTGAAGAAAAGCTAGGTTTTGCCTTCACTTCAATTGTTCTTTATGTGAACAGTTTTGCCAGTTAGCAAAAAAGGAAGATGTTTGAAGGAATTTTCTAAGATCTTAAGTAAACTTCGGCACTATTTGCATAAATGAGGATATTAATAATATAAAATTCCTGTATTTAACAAAAAAGATTTGAATGCAATATGTTTATAACTAAAGAAGAAGTGTCCGGAAGATACATGCGTTATATGGCGTTTAATGCCAAACGTATGTCGATCGCTTTGTCCGTAATGGACATGCGTACTCGGAAACTTTTTGAATTGGTTCCGCTTTTTTTGCATTTTAATGATCCGAAGATCCCGGGATACCGTGGAAAGGCGGTCCCTTTTGGTATAGACAATTTTTCTCCCTCTGCATATCAACGTGAGTGGCTCTTGAAATTAGGTGTTGACCCTTATACAAAGTCACGCGGAAAGCATACGATAAAAGCTTTGTACTGTATGGGAAGTACGTCATCGGTAGGGCAGGGAATTAATTCTGATCTTGATTTATGGGTATGTGTCGAGTCTTCTCTTCCTGACGATGAATTTGCTGCTTTAAAAGAAAAATGTTCTTTTATTACAGCTTATGCGGCTATCTTGGGCGCTGAAATTAATCTTTTTATTACACCTGAGGATCGTTTTACGTCAGGATCTTGCGGCGTAATGGATACAGAAGATTGCGGAAGTGCTCAATCTTTGTTTCTTTTAGATGAGTTTTACCGCAGCTCCATACACATATGCGGACGCTGTATTTTATGGTATTTAGTTTCACCTGATGAAGAAGCGGAAAATTATAAGGAAGCGGTACAAGCCATTGTCAATTCAGGTTTTGCGGATGAAACTTTGTGGTTTGATTTTGGCAGTGTCGTTAAAAGTTCTCCTTCAGAGTATTTCGGATCAGGTTTATGGCTGTTGTACAAGGGAATAGATTCACCTTTTAAGGCAGTGTTGAAGAGTTTGCTTATGGAGGCCTATGCCGCCGATTATCCTCACGGCGAATTGGTATCCACTTTGTTCAAACGCAATCTTTTTAATCAGGCACATTATTCCTTGAATGAAGACGCGTATTGCTTGATGTTTCGCAGGGTAAGTAAATACTTAAGACGCATTCATGATCATGAACGATTGCAATTAGTAAGACGCTGCTTTTTTTCAAAAATTGCGCAGGCTGTACGCAGTATGCCTGAAGGTAGCGCACGCATGCAAAGAAGATCCCTGTTACATCGTTTGGCTAGATTGTGGGGATGGGATCAGCGTGAGGTTGAAGATGCGGAGATTTCCAAAGAACATGATGTAGAGATCGTGCTGAAAACGGAGCAGGAGCTTTTTTCGTCATTTGTAAAAAGTTATAGAGCGCTTTTAGGATTTTCCGTAAGTCACGGAATTGAGTATGCAATTACGTCTGATGATGCAGGAGTACTGTCAAGAAAACTTTATGCTGCATATGATCTTTACGAAGGAAAAATCCTGCATTTAAGTCGCAGTCTATCAGGCTCCATTACTCAAAACGGTTTGACTTTCATTTATACCGGATCAGAATCACTCTGTCGCAGCGGTTGGCATGTATATCCTGCAACTTTGGACCCTTATGAATTATTGAGTAAAAAAGAAATCTATGTTTCAAGCTCCCTTACCGAGGCTTTACTTTGGTCAGTGTATAACCGCATATGCGGTTCTGAAACGGTGATCTACGCACAAAACAAAGGTATCACAGGTACTACTGATACATCCAAAATAAGACGTTTATCAGAACGGCTGAGACTGTTTTTTGACGAAAATAATTTCAGAGTCGATCAAAAAGAATTGTCGCGCACCAGAAGAATACGCGAATGTTTGGTTATTTTGAATTTTGAAACAGATGCCACCGAGGACAGTTCGTTTTCTTTTTATGCGCCTGCTGAGGGATCGGTATTGAGCATGGGACACGACAGACATTGTCCCGTGGGATCGATAAGCGCCGTCACGATCAACAGTTGGGGCGAGGTGAATTGCCATCACTTTCGTAATGGCGGGACGGGTATAGTCGAGCTTATGGCATATATCATGCGTCAAAATGCCAAGGATGAAAAAGACAGAGGCTTTTTAAAACACGTAAGCTTCTACTCATGTTCAAAAGCTTTTAGTGAATTGATCCGTTACGATTTGGAAAATTTGTTACGCGAACTTTCTTGGTGTGTAGCAGATCCTGAAGCATCGTATACTTTTGAAGCAGGGGCTGAAACTTATACGGCAAAAGCAGCAGGAAGTCGTGGCGTTTCCATAGTCAGACATCAGCCTTTTAGTATGAACGGCTTGGATATTACTGTGCTTACACGTTTTGGCATGCGCCCTGAATATGCTCTGCAGGTTCCGTTTTCTGTAGAGTCTTGTGCTTCGGCCGGCATTCCTCAGTATTTTTTTGCTCCGCTTAAGCACAAGGGACATTGGGATATTTACGTAGCCGACGAACGTAATGAAGTAAGTGTATATCGTGACTATTGCGGATCTCGTTCTGAACTTGTGAATGCGGTTAATCGTTTTTGTACGCACCAAAGTGATGTCGGTCAGGACGGCGCGGTAAATTTCAATTTGCCGCAATATTTTGTTCTAAGTTCAGATTTTTCATCGGTACATCCTTTTTCCATCAGTATGTGATCTCGAAGGTCTGGAAAAAAAGCTCAAGCTTCGGTATTTTCATGCTATTTTAGCAACGGCTTACCGCATCGGCACCGATGGCGGTGTTGACCGATGTCGACGGGAGGATGCTTTATGAAGAGATTAGTTTTGGTGTTTGCCGTCTGTGAAATGATGTCTTTATTGGGAGGATGCGGAATTAAAGGTCCTTTGTATATGCCTCCTGATGGTGCAAAATCGCAATTTGCATTTAGCGGACAAAACAATTCAAACAATTTCGTGCAAAAATCTTACAAGAACGCCACGACAGCGTCAGTTCAAAGCAAAACACAGTCATAACAAATCGGTAAAATCTTTAATTATGGCGGGAAGTTACCGTCGGCATTTTTATGTCGCTAACAATATATAAAATAACGGATTATAAGAAAAGATGGACTATTTCAATTTTAAAGACGGCAATCTGTATGCAGAAGATGTAAAAGTCGAAGATCTTGCTAAAGAATACGGAACTCCCTTATATATCTATTCAAAAGCCACTTTGGAGCGTCATTACCGTGCATTTGAACATGCGCTTTCCAGGATCCCCCATCTTGTTTGCTACAGCGTAAAGTCTAATTCTAATTTAGCCGTGTTGAATCTGATGGCAAAGTTGGGCGCAGGTTTTGACGTGGTTTCCGAAGGAGAGTTAAGACGTGTAATTGCCGCAGGAGGAGATCCTAAAAAAACTGTTTTTTCAGGGGTCGGCAAAACAGATGAGGAATTGGAATTTGCTCTGATTAACGGCATTCGCTGTATAAATGCCGAGTCCTCTGCAGAGGTTGAGGCTATAAAAAAGGTAGCTAAAAAACTTGGGGTCAAAGCACCGGTAGCCTTGCGTATAAATCCAGATGTGGATGCCAGAACTTTACCTGCTATTTCCACCGGTTTGAAAAATAATAAATTCGGTATAGCTACAGATGAGGCTTACGAACTTTATCTTGAGATGAGCAAAGATCCTAATCTGAATGTGCAGGGTATAGATTGTCACATCGGATCACAGATGACGTCTTCGGTACCGATATTGGAAGCAGCAGATGTGATCATTCCTTTCTACGAAAAACTGCTCAAAGCAGGGATCAAGATAGGTCATATCGATTTGGGAGGAGGTCTTGGAGTTACTTATGATAATGAATTGCCGCCTTCACCTGATGACTTCTTTGACGGAATTTGCGAGCGTTTTAAGCAACTTGATTGTGAGCTTTATATAGAACCGGGGCGAGCCATGGTTGCAAATGCAGGTATTTTGGCAGCTAAGGTTATCTATAAGAAAAGAAACGGTGAGAAACGTTTTTTGGTAACCGACGGCGCCATGAACGATCTTATACGTCCTGCGCTTTACAATGCGCATATGGCCATAGTGAACACTAAACTTCGTCCGCAAAGCGAAGAAAATTGCTACGATGTGGTCGGACCGATTTGCGAAAGTGACGACTTTTTAGGCAAAGAAAGAGTTTTAGCCGCAGAACAGGGTGATATTTTGGCAGTTCGCGGTGCCGGAGCTTACGGAAGCAGTATGTCGTCAAATTACAACAGCCGCCGTTTAAGTTGCGAGCTTTTGGTAGAGGGTAATAAGGTCTTCGTGATCCGCCGTCGTCAGAAATTTGAAGAAATGTGGGAATTGGAAAATATTCCCGAATAGTATGCGCCGAATTTACAGATGATTCGAGTTATTACGCCGATGCAAAGAGTATCGGCGTACGATTCTTAATCCAAATTAAGGAATAAAACCATGCTTTTGAAATTTACAAAAATGCAGGGTTTGGGCAATGACTTCATGGTGGTCAATGCCGTTACTCAAAAGGTTTTCTTCAGCAAAGAACTTATAAAAAAATTATCCGACAGACATTTTGGGGTGGGATTTGATCAGCTGTTGGTGGTTGAGCCGCCCTATGATCCGGAAGCCGATTTTCATTACCGCATTTTCAATGCCGACGGTTCTGAAGTTCAAATGTGCGGTAACGGTGCCAGATGTTTTGCTAAGTTTGTGTTGGATCACGGGCTGATTTGTAAAAAAGAAATTAACGTTACTACGGTTTCCGGCAAACTTAAGCTCAAAGTAAACGATGACGGAACTGTAACCGTAAATATGGGAACTCCGAAGTTTTCCCCGGAAGCTTTACCATTTAAGGCATCTGGTGAACAAAAAAGCTATGTTTTAAAGTTAAAAGACGGAACTAGCGTTGAAGGCGGAGCCGTTTCCATGGGTAATCCGCATTTTGTAACTTTCTGGGATGACGTTAATCAAGCTCCGGTTGAAATTTTGGGGCCGCAACTTGAAAGCCACGATGATTTCCCTGAACGAGTTAATGTAGGATTTGCACAGGTACTCGATACTCATTCTATGAAGTTACGTGTGTTTGAGCGCGGTTGCGGGGAAACTTTGGCTTGCGGATCAGGAGCCTGTGCCGCGGTATGTGTGGCAATAAGACAAGGACGGGTTACCTCTCCTGTAACTGTATTATTAAAAGGCGGAAAACTTAAACTTTCGTGGGACGGAGCTTCAGGACCTGTGATGATGACCGGTGATGCAGTTCGGGTTTTTGAAGGAAGCATTATCGTTTGATATATATATATATGCTGGTAAAAAATGAGCCTTGACAGTGACATCGAGGATTTCGTTTCCTGCCTTGAACATGAACGACGCTACAGTGTGGCCACGGTTGCATCCTACCGTCGTACCATGAAAAAAGCGATAGAAGCTTTATCTTCTCAAGCTCCTCAAATTAAGGCATGGACAGAAATAGGAATTAACGAAATGCGGATCTTAGCCCGTGAATTTAATTTCGGGCAGGATGCGCAAAAATTATCGTCTTCAAGTGTAGCTCATGATCTTTATGTTTTAAGCAGTTTCTTTTCTTTTATGGTGATGAAAGAAAGGCTTAATCAAAATCCTTTTGAACTTATCAAAGCACCTAAAGTCAAAAGACCCCTGCCCAAGATCCTTACCGGAGCCGAATTATCAAAATTATTGGATATTGAAGCAAAAAATCCTAAAGAATTACGAGATTTGGCTATAGCTGAGCTTTTGTATTCATCAGGGTTACGTGTAAGTGAACTTACGGCATTGCGTCTTAGTGATTACGATGCGCAGGAAGAAGAAGTTCGTGTGGTAGCCGGCAAAGGCGGTAAGACAAGAATAGTACCGGTGGGAGGCAAGGCCAGAGAGCGTATTGCGGCCTATCTTAATTCACGTTCTTATTTTAATCCTGTTGATGATGCTTTGTTTGTGAGTCGTTACGGCAGGGCCATGACAACACGCGCTGTTGAGCAGAATTTAAAGAAGCTGGCGCAGAAAGCTGGCCTTAACATTGATCTTTTCCCTCATAAACTGCGTCATTCTTTTGCCACGGAATTGGTGGAAAACGGAGCGGATCTGCGTTCGGTTCAGGAAATGCTCGGCCATGCTTCGCTTGCGGCTACTCAGATTTATACTAATTTGGATTATGTACATCTGCGAAAAGTTTATGATGCGGCTCACCCACGAGCTCATATAAAATCAAAGGAGCATAGGTGATCTTTTATAAAAATATAGGCAGTATAAAAGCCTTGTCTTTTGATTTGGATGATACGCTTTACGACAATGTTCCAGTGATTAACGGTGCCGAAGAACGTTTTGCAAAATTGCTACAAGAGCGTTATCGTTTGCCGTCTGAAATTGCAAACAGAGCATTTTGGGATGAAGCAAGAGCCTTCGTATTAAGAAAAGAACCTGACTGTGCCAATGATATGAGTGTATTGCGCGAGACCAGTTTGATGGTAGGTTTTGCGCGTTTGGGGAAAATCATTTCATTTGATACGGCCAAGGCTCTTACATCTGAGTTTGTAAGCATAAGATCTGAAATAAAGGTGCCGGTATCAACTCTCAAGCTCTTAGGCGATCTTAAAAAAAAATATACTTTGGCGGCAATTTCAAACGGTAATTCGGATCTGAAACAAAATGGTCTTAGCTCTTATTTTGATTATGATTTCAGACCGCGTATAGGTGGCAATCGTTGCAAACCGTATCCTGATCTTTTTTACGATTATGCCAAGGTAATGGCACTGCACCCAGGTGACATACTGCATGTAGGTGACGATCCCTTTACCGATGTTGCAGGATCTGTTAAAGCCGGATGTATATGTGCCTGGCTTGAAGGCGGGATCGTCGGAAAATGCGCAGGAGCCGGAGCACTCAGTGTTTTGCCGCATATTAAACTGTCTTCGCTTGAAGAATTGCGAATATTTTTGTGATGGATTGTATGGCCACGTTAGATTCAGATTTTTTGCTCAAAGGTTTAAACGATGCACAAAGTGAGGCAGTTAGCGCCCCTTTGCAAAATATGCTGATCGTGGCAGGTGCCGGTACCGGAAAAACCAGAGTTTTGGTATCCAGGGTTTCATGGCTTCTTAAGGTTGAAAATATCCCAGCCCGTAATATTTTAACGGTTACCTTTACCAACAAAGCAGCAGCGGAAATGCGTCAGCGCATAGGAGAGTTGGTCGGTGAGGATGTACTTCATGCTCTGTGGTCCTGTACTTTTCATTCTCTGTGTTTGCGCCTTTTGCGTGCTTATTCATCACGAGCCGGGCTTTCACCGGATTTTTCCATTCTTGATACCGAAGGGCAAAAGCTTCTCATAAAACGTATAGAGAAGGATTTGGGGATAGATGTTAAGGAATACAAACCGTCACAATTAGCCTCTGCCATCAGCACGCTTAAGGAAAAAGGACTTAGGGCTGAGGATTTTTTAAAGAAAAAAAATTCAAGAAGCGAACTTCAAAATGTTCTTGGTCGGGTATATCCGATCTATGAGGAAAGTTGCAAACAAGAAGATCTTGTCGACTTTTCGGAGTTGTTGTTGAAAACTTTGGAAATGTTGCGAGTGCATGATGAATTAAGAGATCTGTTGCAAAGAAGATTTAAGGAGATCCTGGTTGATGAGTTTCAGGATACCAATGTGATGCAATATGAACTCTTGAAATTGTTAAGCGGCAAAGAAACTCACGTGTTGGCAGTAGGGGATGACGATCAGTCGATCTACGGATGGAGAGGTGCTGACTTTGCCAATATGCAACGTTTTGGAAAGGAATTTTCTCAGGTTAAAACTATTGCGTTGCAAAAAAATTACCGCTCCTCTCAAAACATACTCGATATAGCCAATGTGCTCATCAGCGCCAATGACAACAGATTGATACAAAAAGAACTTCACGGTGTACACGGTCAGGGGTACAGAGTGGAGTTTTTACATAACAGCAGCGGCTATTTTGAAGCGGTCAATATCGGCAACATGATTGCCTCCATGATCAAACGGGGCGTGCGGGCTAGGGATATTGCCGTACTTTATCGGAATAACTCTCTTTCTGCGGCGATAGAAAGTGAGCTGTCAAACCGCGGTATACCTTATGCTGTTTACGGCGGACTTAAATTTTTTGACAGAGCCGAAATTCAGGATGCGCTGGCTTATCTTAGGATTTTGCTAAACGATGCTGATGATACGGCTCTGTTGCGGATCATCAATGTTCCGTCCAGAAAGCTAGGTCCTAAGGTGGTGGAGAATTTAAGGCGTATTGCACAGGACAGAAAATGTTCTGCCATGCAGGCAATAGCGTTGGTTTGTGAATACGGTAGTCAGAAAGGGGCTCCCAAAGAATTGGCAAGCCTTGCCAAGAAACTGGTTGCATTCGGCGATTTAATTAAAAAATTAAAATCATTGAAAGAACATTCATCTTCATTGTCTGAACTTGTAAAAGGTGTGATCGAAGAAAGCGGATTGTATGAGTACTACCGTTTGAAAGATGAAAAAGAGCAACGAGGTGAATACGACAATCAGCGTCACCTGAATCTTGAACAATTGGTCAATAATGCGGTGTCGTTTGAAGCAGAAAACGACGGACAAAGTACGGAAGATGATTTCGAACCAACAGAAAATGCAAATAATTCAAAAGACAGTCTTTTGAATTTTATATCATCGGTAAGTTTGGCTGCAGGTACTGAACTTTCGGAAAGCGGGTTGCAGGAGTCTGTACCCGACACAGTTAATTTAATGACTATACATTCTTCAAAAGGTCTTGAATTTCGATATGTCTTTATTGTCGGTTTTGATAAAGGTGTTTTGCCTTCTTCAATTTCAGAATCAAGGGGGGATATCAGCGAAGAAAGAAGACTTGCGTATGTAGGGATCACTCGTGCGGTAGAACAGTTATGTTTGAGCTATTCGGACCAACGCTTATTTTTTGGAAAAATGGAAGTTACCGGGCCCAGTCAATTTTTACAGGAAGTTGCAGGACATTATGCAGGAAGTTCCGGTAAGCCTTTTGAGGTTATGAGAGCTTAATTGTATTGAGAACATCTCTATTTTCCAGCAGACTCCGGTTTGAAATGTTGAAAAACAGTTGCGGTAAAGTCAGATAAAGAAAAAGCGGTTTCTGCAGGCTGAGTTTGTGTTAAAATTACGCCAAATCTGGTGCCGTTTGGCTGTAAAGCATGAACGGTTGCAATGGACAGGGTTGCTGTCTGTTGTCTTTCGTCCAGATATGCGGGGATCCTGCGAAATTTAGTTTTGTTTCAGGATGAAATCTCTTCCCGACTTGCAAATCACATACGGTTTCCGCCACTATGCGTGAGCTATATAGTGTATTGTCCGGATGAAGAAAAAGATATCCCGGCGTCGCCGTTATAGGTAGAGGCAATTGAACGTAAAGACGGATTTAACGGTCCGTGCGCGCGAGATGTCTGCATACCTTTAACAAATTACCTTGTAAGGCACGGGTGTGCTGTAAAGGGATCCCTCTTGTGGGGAGTTTTTCGTTTTTGATCCCATTGTTATCCGAAATTCACTCCTTTATGACTGCGGTGCTTGCCTTGTTTGAAGGTGTCTAAGGCGACTTTGTAAATTATTAACCCCTTAACCGATCTATGAATCTAAACGAACTCAAGACCACACCGGTTCCAGAACTGGTGGCGATGTGCGAGCAAAACGGCATCGAGAATACCGCCCGCTTGGGCAGAAAAGAGATCATCTTCCAGATCCTCAAAGCATGTGCTAAAGCCGGAGAAGATATTTACGGCGAGGGCGTAATCGAAATTCTTCCTGACGGTTTCGGTTTCCTGCGCAGTGCAGACAGTTCTTACTTGGCAGGTCCTGATGATATATATGTTTCTCCAAGTCAGGTAAGACGATTCAATCTGAGAACTGGAGATTCTATTTCTGGAAAAATAAGGCCTCCAAAAGACGGCGAACGTTATTTCGCTCTCTTGAAGGTTGATTCGGTCAATTTTGACAAGCCTGAAAATTCCCGTAATAAGATCCTTTTTGAAAATCTCACTCCTTTGTTTGCCACCTCAAGAATGCGTCTTGAGCTTGGCAACGGCTCTAAGGAAGATTTGACCGCCAGAGTTATCGATTTGGTCGCCCCGATAGGTAAGGGTAATCGCGGCTTGATCGTTGCTCCTCCCAAAGCCGGTAAAACCATGTTGTTGCAAAATGTGGCTCATTCCATCGCGGTGAATTACCCAGAATGCATACTCATCGTTCTGCTCATCGACGAACGTCCTGAAGAAGTGACGGAAATGAAGCGTATGGTTAAGGGTGAAGTTGTAGCTTCGACTTTTGACGAACCTGCAACTCGTCACGTGCAGGTAGCGGAGATGGTTATTGAAAAAGCCAAGCGTTTGGTTGAACACAAACGTGATGTGGTGATCCTCATGGATTCTATAACCCGTCTTGCCAGAGCTTATAACACCGTGATCCCTTCATCAGGTAAGGTATTGACAGGCGGTGTTGATGCCAATGCCTTGCAACGCCCTAAGCGTTTGTTCGGTGCGGCTCGTAACGTTGAAGAAGGCGGATCGCTTACCATTATCGCTACAGCTTTAGTTGATACCGGTTCGAAAATGGACGAAGTTATTTACGAAGAGTTTAAGGGAACCGGCAACATGGAATTGCAACTTTCTCGTAAGATAGCTGAAAAACGAGTCTATCCTGCTATCGACGTCACTCGTTCCGGTACTCGTCGAGAAGAATTGCTTACATCTCCTGATGAACTCTCAAAAATGTGGGTACTGCGTAAGTTCTTACATCCTATGGGAGAGATAGAGGCTATGGAATTTCTTATCGATAAGCTTTCTTTAACCAAGACCAATGCCGAGTTTTTTGAGGCAATGAAGAGGGCCTGATCCTCCTTTCTAATGCGGTTTGCCAAGGCAAACCGTTTTTTTCGCTCAGGACAATTATTTCATGACAAATATTCTGCTTTTATGCGGCGGTGACGGTGCCGAGCATTCTGTGTCTTTGGTATCAGCTGATTTTCTTGAGAGTAAGCTTAAGAAAATTTCTAACTTCAATGTATTGCGTGTAACCATCCATGATCATCATTTTGTCTTGTCTGACGGTCAGTTCGGCGCATTTGATGTTGACGGTAATTTTTGCTACGGAACGCAACAGTTCAAAGTAGACTGTGTAGTGCCTTGTATTCACGGGATCCCGGGAGAAACCGGGGATATTCAGTCTTTTTTGGATATTCTGAACATTCCTTTTATTGGTTGCGGTGCAGAAGCGTCACGCAATTGTTTCAACAAGATTTCAACAAAGCTTTATTTAACCGCTTTGGGGATCCCCAACACTCCTTTTGCTATATTGGCTGCGGACAACGATGAATATCATGCCAAAGCTGAAGCTTTTTTTGATGAGCATCAGGGTGACGTATACGTAAAAGCAGCCAGTCAGGGATCATCGGTTGGTTGTTATCATGTTACCGATAAAGCAGATCTAAACGAAAAGATCACTAAGGCTTTTGGTTATAGCAGTGAAGTTATACTGGAAAAGAACATAATTCACCGTGAGCTTGAGGTCGCTGTTTATGAATTAAACGGAGAACTTAAGGTAACTACTCCTGGTGAAATCATCATGCCTGAGAATGTTTTCTACACTTACGAAGAAAAGTATTCAAAAGACAGCGGTACGGTAACCACAGTTGAACCGGAAAATCTTGCAAAAAAGACTGTAGAAGAGATCCGAGATTACGCCAGACGTGCTTTCGTCGGATTGAAACTTCGCGATCTTTCACGCATTGATTTCTTTTTAAGTAAGGAAGACGGGATACTGTTAAATGAGATCAATACGTTCCCGGGAGAAACTCCGATTTCAATGTTCCCTAAATTGTTGGAACATAACGGCGATACTATGGAGAATTTCCTCTCCTGTGCAATTGCCAAAGCAATATCCGAAAAAAATTGCTGATCGAGCGTCGGATAGGTAACAAGAAGGCAGATCTTCGGATCTGCCTTCTTGTTAGTGTGCGCGGCATGCGCATTAACTATAGGGTGAAAGTCCCGAGCCGACCCGC
>CALBLB010000195.1 GCA_937896115.1 uncultured Succinatimonas sp. | reverse complement strand
GTGTAATTATCAACCTTCTGCAAAAGCCGCTTCTTTTGAAGGGATCTATATGGAAGGACCTTTCATTGCAAAAGACAAATGCGGCGCTCAAGATCCTAAATTTATCGTTTCCCCGTCACCAGAGCTCTTTAATAAATTGCAAGCACTCTCCGGCAAAAAAATTAAGATTTGCGCCGTGGCACCTGAAGTTCCGAAAGCTATGGAGTTTATAAAATCAGTACACCATAAAGTACGCATATCCATAGCACATACCTCCTGCGGTTACGAACAAGCGGTAAATGCTTTTCGTCTGGGAGCACGAGAGCTTACTCATCTTTACAATGCCATGCCTTCCCTGCTTTCACGAGCCCCGGGGCCTATCGCTGCCGGAATGGATCATCTTGCCGATGCCGAGCTCATATGTGACGGGGTACATGTACATGCAGCCGCAGTCAGAGTTGCATTTAAGCTTTTTGATGCTGATCATATAATTATGATCTCAGATTCAATGCGAGCAACAGGTTTATCAGACGGTAAATACACCTTAGGCGGGCAGGAAGTAAATGTTAAAGGTAGCAAAGCTACATTAGCAAACGGAACCATTGCAGGCTCCGTAACTAATCTTTTTGACTGCTTCCGTCATGCCGTACTGAAAATGCGCATCCCTCTTTTAGATGCGATAAAAGCAAGTGCTGTAAATCCGCGCAGAGTTTTAAACTGCTTGCCAAAAGGCGGTTTGCTTTCTCAAGATTCTGAAGCATCGATGGTGATCTTGGGTAAATGGCTTGATATCAAAGCAGTGATCTTACGAGGAAAGATAATTCGCGGCAAAGATTTTATTCTAACGCGACTTCTTAATGATAAAAATTAAAACCTACGGTTTAACAATGCATGAGTACTTGAAGAGCATACTCATTACCTTAAGCGATCCCAAGAGATCATTTGGTAGTGGTGCTCCAAGAAAACATGCTCTTATTTAAGGAGCGGATCACAAGCATGCTGTTGCCGTTGTTTAAGTATTTCATGATCTGTTTAGCGATCCAAGAACGGTGAAATAAAGGCAGTGAATTTGCCAGCTGTTTTGCTACAGATCAGAACTTTCACCCTATAGTTAATGCACATGCCGCACACACAAAAGGCCCTCTTACGAGAGCCTTTCATTTATACGCGGTTTCTAAATATTAGAAATTGTAGCGGAAG
>CALBLB010000194.1 GCA_937896115.1 uncultured Succinatimonas sp. | reverse complement strand
AAAGTGTCCGGAAATTTTGATGTTCGGCGCTATGGCGCGCTCCAAAGTTGTCCGTAGCAGAGATTAACTAGAACGCGTCACGTTTTTGAGGTATTTTTTGCTTTAAAATTAACCGATATTATTAAAAATTCATTTAGGGTGAGGAGAGAAGCCCATGGATGACAGCAAAAGGCTAACAGAGAAGGAAAAGGCAAAGTTAGACAACCTTTTCAAGGCTCTCTCTATAGTCGGTGCCGGCAAATATATCTTTTTGTGCGATTTGAAAAAAAACGTGTCGCGCTGGTCCAAAACTGCAGTCAATTATTTTGCCTTGCCCGGCGAATATATGTACGATGCCGGGAATATTTGGGAACAGCATATACATCCTGATGATCGGGAAAAATATCACGACAGCATAGAAAAGGTTTTTTCCGGAGTTAATGCAGGTCACGATATGCAATACCGGGCACAAAATGCCGAAGGTCGTTATGTGATCTGTTCCTGTCGCGGTATGGTTTTGTCAGATGAAGATGGCAACGACCGTTATTTCGGCGGAAGTATTACCAATATAGGCGGAAGTGATTTACAGGATCCTTTAACCGGCCTGCGTAACCAATACGGCTTGTTCGATGATTTAAAGCTGATTTTGCAAAAAGAACAGCCTTGCCTCATCATGATGGTGGGAATAAATTCCTTCTCCCAGATCAACAATATTTACGGCTATGAATTCGGCGATCGCTTGATCATGGAAGTCGGTGCCCGTCTGCGTGATCTCTCCAGCGAAACCTGCCAGCTTTACCATTTTGACGGATCACGTTTTGTTGTCGTAAGCGATAAAAGCAGCGTCGATTGTTTTACCAAAGGATATGCCAAATTTACCGATGATCTTGCCAATTTCGGGCAAATGGACGGAAAAAGACTGAGTTTGTCCGCATCAGCAGGAATGTTGATCCTCAATTTCTTCGGCGGAGACGTACAAAGTCTGTTGTCTTGTCTAAATTACAGCTTTGACGAATCGAAAAGACGCAGAAACGGAGATTTGGTGATCTTTGACAATAAGCTTGATGGCAATAAAAAGGCTACTCTCGATAAAATCGCCACGATCCGATCTTGCATCACTCAAAATTTTGCCGGCTTTTCTCTTAATTATCAGCCTGTTGTTAATGCAGAAGATGAGCGTATCGTAGGCGCAGAAGCCTTACTGCGCTGGCAAAATGACGAATACGGTATGGTCCCGCCCAATGATTTTATTCCGGTGCTTGAGAGAGATAATCTGTTTCCAAAACTCGGAAGATGGATCCTGCGTCAGGCTTTGACCGATGCCAAAGAATTCATACGCAGGGATCCTAACTTCGTCATCAACGTCAATGCTTCTTATTCGCAATTTGAAAAGAGCAATTTCGTCGCGGATGTAGTCGAGGCTCTTAAGGAAACCGGAGTTTTACCTAAGAATCTTTGCATAGAAATTACCGAACGTTGCCGCCTTTTGGATCTTGAGCAGTTAAAGCAAATTACCAGAGATTTGCGTGCTATGGGAGTTCGTATTGCGATGGACGATTTCGGAACCGGGTTCTCATCCATCAATACCTTAAGACATATCAACGTCGATGTGGTCAAGATAGACAGAGAGTTTATAAAAAACATCGAAGCTGACAGACGCGATTGCGGATTGGTGCGCATAATTACCGAGTTGTCATCCGTATTCGGTGCCAAAGTATGCGTGGAAGGAATTGAAAACGAACGTACGGCCGAGATTATCAGGCCTTACGGTGTGTTCAGCATGCAGGGATATTTATTTTCAAAACCGGTGTGTTTTAAAGATTTCTGTGCTCTGAATGTTCAGTTAAACCAAAAATAAGACAATTATTTCTCAGCAGATCCAAGAATAGCCATCATGTATAAGAAAAACATAAGGATAAGAACATGCGGCGCTAGTGACACGCTGCTAGAACACTTGCAACAGGTACCCCTTCCGGCTTATTGCAACGTAACTTTCTGCAAAGAGAATGATCTTGGCGCATGCGATTTTTGTTTGGTTAAATTCCCGGAAAAAGCCGATGTAACACAAGCATGCAAAAAAGCTTTTAGCGAACCTACCATCATTTTGTTGAAACCTGGTGATCAGCTTGCCAAAGAGTGTTGGGATCGCTTTTTTGATTGTTGGCATCTTGACAGTGATTACGAAGAAATCTGTCATCGTTATGCTGCGCTGTTGCAAAGATTAGAATTAAAACATGAACGGGATCTTGAACATAAATACCTTGAGACTATCATCGACAACTCCGACGCGCTTATCTGGATCAAGGACAAACAGGGTAAACATCTTGAGGTAAACCAGAGCTTTTGCAACGCCACCGGAAAGACGCGTGAAGATATCAGAGGGCGCGGCCATTTTTATATTTGGGATCTTGATTATTCAGAATACGAAAAGGGTGAGTATATCTGTGTTGAAACCGACGAAATAGTCATGAATGAAAAGCATGCGGGGATCTTTGACGAGACGGTTAAAACCAGACAGGGGATGCGCCGTTTTCGTACTGCCAAAGCCCCGATTTATGACGACGAAGGGAAAGTTGCCGGTACG
>CALBLB010000193.1 GCA_937896115.1 uncultured Succinatimonas sp. | reverse complement strand
CTTCGGCATTTGGGTAGTTTAAAGTTACCGTCATGTCTTCGACAAAGGCACTTTTTATTGAGAGATAGCCTGTCTGATACAGCATTACGGTATCGCTGAATACTCCGTTCAAGCCTCGGTAGTTGGTTAAATCGTCAACTCCCAAGACTCGGTCTTGTCCGTATTCTTCAGGATTTTTTAAGCTGTGCTCTTTGATGTATTGCGTAAGTACGCTAGGCTGTCCTGCCGAGTTGTACCAATAATTTAAAAAGCCGTTGTCAGGATGTGACAGGAAATTTAAGGTGGACCAAGGGGCTAATACATGAGCTGAGGCCTTAAGGTCAAAGCAAAAACCGTCATAGTGTTGTTTTATCTTGGTAATGCATTGCTCAACGCTTAAATCCAGAATTTTGGCTGCATTTTCTATATAGGGCATGAAGTAATGTCTTAACTCGTCCTCGGTATATCCGGTTAAGGTTGAGAACATAGGATATGCACTGATATCCTGAATGAAATTCCCAGAGGAGAAAAGATCCAAGGTATTGTGCTTGCAGATGCCGGTAATGAAGAGGAAGCGCAGATAAGAGCTTTGTCTTTTTAGCATTGAATAAAAAGCGGCAAGTTCTTGAGTTACCTGATTGCAAAGCTCATTGTTTTCAAGGTGCCTGTTAATCGGCGCATCATATTCGTCGATAAGTAAAACCGGACTTTGAATGCTATTGTCCGTAATAAGACTTTCAAATTGATCGACCAACGTGACAATTCCCTTGCCGTCAGGATCAGGTAAGACTAATCCTGCTTTACTTACATTGCGGTATACCATGCTTCTGAATTTACTTAAAAATTCGTCGATCCCTTGAAATTTTTCGCAGGCGGTGAAATCAAGCCTGATGACAGGATAGGTTTTCTCATCAGTCCAAAGTTTTTCTATGGCCAGATCTTTAAAATCTTTTAAACCGTATTTAAACAGCGATTCAAAGGTACTTAACAGCAAAGTTTTTCCAAAGCGGCGCGGACGAGAGAAAAAATACTTTTTTGTAGTAACTGCCAGATTGTAAATAAGCGCGGTTTTGTCAACGTAAATATTGTTACGTTCACGTATACGATGAAACTCAGTTTCGGAGCAAGGCAGGAGATCGATCTCTTTTGCACTGAGAGTTTTATAAGTCATATTGTTTCTCCTTATACTGCTACACTTTCAACGAATTGTCAGTCCATTGTGAACAATCAAAGTAAGATTTTAATGAGGCAACGACTATCTTTAGTCATTGTAGCAATTATGCAAGAAGGGCGTTAAGAACTCGTCGACAAATGAAATCGGTTCGTAGGGGCTTAAGGTAAGAAATAGCGGAGCAAAAAGTACGTTGCTCCGCATAATCGATGAATATGAGTTCAGTTAAAGTCTAGTGGCAGCTTTCATAGAAGCGACGTAAGAGGTGAGCTCTTTTAGCATGGTGGGAACATCGTTTAAATTCTTTTCGATGATCTTGACACATGCAGATCCGGCAATAGCGCCTACAGCACCGATCTCAAGGGCCTGTTTTACATGTTCGGGAGTTGAAATACCAAAGCCCAATATAGGCAAAGCTCCGTGCAACTCTTTGATGCGATTGATTATCTTTACCGGGCGACCGAAGGTGTTTTCAGTACCGGTAATACCAAAACGTGACAAGACGTAGGTATATCCTTTAGAAAGAACGGCAATTTTATCCAAAGTTTCTTCAGACGCGTTGGGAGGAGCAATGAGCACCGTGTCAACTTCGTGATCAGATGCACACTTTAGGAAGTTTTCATGAGTTTCCAGCATGTTTACCGGTACGTCAGGAATAAGTACGGCATCAAGCCCTGAATCCTTGGCTTGTTTAAAAAAGTGATCAGTGCCGTGAGCAATGACTACGTTTGCATACACCAAAATAGACATAGGGAGATCCGGATGATGTTTGCGGATCTGTGCAATTAAGTCAAAAAAGTCTGCAGTAACTGCTCCTGAATTTAAAGCACGTTTGTCGGCATTTTGAATTACAGGACCGTCGGCACAGGGATCTGAGAACGGAAATCCCAGTTCCAAAGCATCGGCTCCGCCTGCAACCAGTGCTTCAAGAATTTTTAACGAAGTTTCTTTGTCAGGATCGCAGAGGGTTACGAAGGGCATGAAACCGCCTTCGTGACGTGCTTGTAATGATGCAAAGCGCTTTTCAAAACGATGTTCCATTTTTCTCTCCTTAGTCTCTGAGCACCGAAGGGTCGATGGTGCCGTCGTTGCGAATGCATCCCATCTGTTCAAAATAATCTTCCACGCTGAAGATGTCTTTATCTCCGCGGCCTGAGATGTTGACCACCAAAACCTGTTCTTTATCAGGGTTCTGACGCATCATTTTAATGGCATAAGCCAGGGCATGCGATGATTCAAGTGCTGGAATGATGCCTTCTTTTTCAGAAAGCAACACGAAAGCTTCCAGAGCTTCCTTGTCGGTTGCGCCTACATATTTGACGCGTCCTATGGAATCAAGATAAGCATGCTGAGGTCCTACTGACGGGAAATCAAGACCTGCGGAAATAGAATAGGACTCTTTTATCTGTCCGTC
>CALBLB010000192.1 GCA_937896115.1 uncultured Succinatimonas sp. | reverse complement strand
CGTTTATGCATTTTCTGATGGTGGTGTTCACCATGCGCGGACTTAACTCACCTACTCCGTAGGCATTGGTAATTGCCGGCCACAGTAAGTCAATACCAATCTTTGCTGCAGTGGACATACACATAGCGTGAGCAGTGAGTTTTCCACAACCGTAAATATATGCAGGGCCAGGCTTATTTCCATCGGTATAGGAAGCAGTGAAAGTTTCATGCTCCATGATGCTTCCGGCCATAACAAAACGTTTACAACCAAGAGCTTTAGCTGTCTCCATGGCATCTAAAGACCATCTGACGTTGTTAAGCTGAAGGGAAGCGTCGGCACGAGCAGGACCTGCAGAGCCTGCCCAAGCAAAGTGGTAGAAGGTGCTACCTTCAAGGTTTTGACCTTGGAGTTTGTCTTTTAAATCTTTGATGGTTTCAAGGGAGGAATTAACCGTAATCAAGGAACCTTGCTCTGCTTTGGGTAAATCCTTTTCTTTACCTGCTCTTACCACGGCATAGACGGTATAACCGTGATTTAACAGTTCTTTGGTTACGGCTGAGCCTACAAAACCGTTGGCTCCGGTGACTACGGCGGTTTTATTATTCATTTGCTTTAGCTTCCAGATAACGGTTAATTTCCTGCTCCATCACCAAGTTGAGATTGTCTTTTGCAATCCAAGCCTTGGACCATTCACAGACGGCGGCTACAGCATCGTTGATGTGCCATTTGGGGTGCCAATTGAAGGTTGATTTGAGTTTTGAACAGTCGAGTTTTAAGAAATTGGCTTCGTGGGGAGCGTTTTGTTCACCGCGGTTTTCCCAAGTGGCCTGCTCCTGCCAAAGCTTGCAAAAGAGGTCTACTAAGGCACCTGTGGTGGTACAGTCACAATCGTCCGGTCCTACGTTATAGAAACCTGCAAGGTTATGGTCTTGCTCTTGGCGTGCTGCAATCATGAGGTAGGCCACCACCGGCTCCAGAACATGTTGGTAGGGTCTCGTGGAGTGAGGATTTCTGACGATGATGGGCTCGTGGTTTAACTGAGCTCTTACACAGTCGGGAATAATGCGGTCTTGGGCAAAGTCTCCTCCACCGATGACGTTACCTGCTCTGGCGGTACTTACGGGAAGGTTCTGGTCTTTGAAAAAAGAGTTGATGTAACTGTGGGTTACTAATTCTGAACAGCTTTTGGAGTTTGAATAAGGGTCAAAACCGTCTAAAGGTTCATTCTCCCTATATCCCCATACCCATTCGTTATTACGGTAGACCTTGTCGGTGGTTACGTTTAAGAATGATTTGACACTCTTACATGCTCTTACGCATTCACAGATATTTACCGTACCCATGACGTTGGTTTCATAGGTATAGCGAGGCTCCTTATAGGACTCCCTGACCAAAGGCTGAGCGGCAAGATGGAGGACGATTTCAGGTTGGAACTCGTCAAACAGTTTCTTTAATTTCTCAAAATCACGAATATCGCCGATTACATGGGTGATATGCTCTTGTAAATTCAAAAGATTAAAGAGACTAGGATTGGTAGGAGGCTCCAAGGAGTAACCTGCTACTATAGCTTTGTGTTGCAGCAATACCTTTAACATCCAGCTGCCTTTAAAGCCGGTATGTCCCGTGACCAATACTTTCTTTCCGCGGTAGAAATCAAGGTCAAAGTTGTTGTTGCTGTTTGAGGTTATGGAATTTAAGCTCATTTCCACACCTTCCAAGGAGCTTTGCCTTCTTTCCACAGTTTGTTCAGGTCGTTCTTGTCTTTGAGCATGTCCATGGGATGCCAGAAACCGTGGTGTCGGTAAGCGTTTAATTCACCGTCTTGGGCAAGGCGTTTTAAAGGCTCCTGCTCCCAAGTAACCAGCTCTCCGTCTGGGATATAGTCAAAGACCTTAGGCTCGCAGACAAAGAAACCTGCATTTATCCAAGAGCCGCCTTCTTTGGGTTTTTCTTTGAAAGCACTGATGTCTCCTCGGGCATTGATATCCAAAGCTCCGAATCTGCCTTCGGGTTGGTAAGCAGTTAAAGTACAAAGCTTTCCTGACTCTTTATGGAACTTTACAAGCTCAGCGATATTTACATCGGAGACACCGTCACCGTAGGTAAGCATGAAAGGTTCGTCACCTACGTATTTCTTGGCTTTCTTAATACGTGCTCCGGTCAAGGCATCTCTGCCCGTATACAGCAAGGTGATTTTCCAAGGCTCGGAGATGGTACGGTGTACGATAACGTCATTGGTGGATAAGTCCACGGTGACGTCTGAGTTGGTCATGTAGTAATTTACAAAGTAATTCTTGATGACTTCCTGCTTGTACCCCGTGAGCACCACGAATTCGTTGAATCCGTAGTGGGAATAAATCTTCATGATGTGCCAGAGAATAGGGAATCCGCCTATGCCTACCATAGGCTTAGGTCTTATCGAGGTTTCCTCGCCTAATCTGGTACCAAGACCGCCTGCCAAAATTAAAACTTTCATAAAACTCCACGGGTTATTAAGCAGAAAAGCCGCCACGATAGCGGCAGATTGAAATATTTGGTTAAAGGACTGTTAAACAGATTTAATTGAGTCCTGAAACCTTTGGTGTGATAAAAAAGATTGCGAACCATAGGTAGCAAATATGAGGAAATCTCCCCGCGCGCATAGCCTCGCTCTGCGAGCAAAGTAAAAGCGTGCTCTGCAAAGCAAATGAATTGCTTGATATCGTCTGATGAAGCCTGTTGCTGACCGGAAATTACCGACCACAATGAGTTTGGGAAAACTTGCTCTCCAAATACTTCAGAAAGAATTGCCATTCTGGCTCTGAAAAAAGCTTCAGCCTGCTTTTTGGCATACAGGTGAGATACCCCTGACGAATGGTAACGGTACAGACACAGCACATCATCTAGCTGATGTACTCCGTCAAAGACAAATTGAGACCACAATCTGTAATCCTCAGCCATTTGGAATTCAGGCTCAAAACACAAATTTTTGCGTTCAAGAACTTCACGTCGGATCATCACAGATGAAGTACAAACGGGATTTCCGCAGAAAAGCAAATACAGCTCTAAATCACGATCACTTGAAAAATTTTTAAACTGGTCGAAAGGCTCTTTTGACAAGACTTTGGTTCTTGAACATACCAACGCGGTTGCAGGATGATATTCAAGGTATTCAAACTCTTCTTTAAGTCGTGACGGCAATGCAACGTCATCTGAATCCATAAAAGCAATATGTTTTCCATTGCTGTTTTTGATTGCGTAATTACGAGCTTTTGCAGGTCCTATATTTTGAGAAAGAGTCAAAACCTGAACACGTTGATCTTTTTGGCTGTTCAAAAATTCTCTTACATCTTTGTCACTTGATCCGTTGTCAACAATCGCCAATTCGAAGTCATCAAAGTTCTGATGAATAATGCTTTGCACAGCTTCTTTTAAAAATTCGATCTTGGTGTTGTACACCGGCATGATCACGGATACGGCTGGCATTTCTTTCATTCCTGCTTAAGGCTTTAAAAAGATTTCAAAGGCTCGTTCAGGAGAGAGCGCCAGATATGAAGACACCTTAGAGGCCAGCTCCAAAGTAAAAGGCTTTTCCGATGAACGGCTAAGACGTGAATAGAGCGCAGATTCCTTAACCCCGATCCCTTCTGCAAGCTGACCTATGGTCATGCCTTTGGTAATGATCTCCGCTTTAAGTAAGTTTTTGTTCACTTTAATTTACTGTATCTATAGTTATTGCAATAGTCCCGGATACTATTGATCGATACATAAAAAAAAAAAGCTAATCTTTTTATACTGATTAGTTATTAGACCAACTGGGATAAGCTTTTAATCAAAACGATTAAAAGCACTAACCTAGAATTAACATCATGAAAAAGCAAAAAAAAAAAAATCATTTGCGCACAGCGCGTTTGCAGGTTGCGAACAGAATTTTCTCCATGCTTTCCCCGCATTAGACAATGATTGAAAACAAGAGAACGCTCACAAAATTGTCATTTCAGCGATCAAAGTGACATGTTTGTAATAGAAAGAAAGGGATGGATGTCTATAGTTTTAACGTCCGGGTGTTGCTAGTTGGAGAAGGTGTTGCTATAAAAAAGTCGTCCGCTGTAATCGATAGACAGTCTGATATACGCATTGTCTGAGCAGATCGCTGCGTACGCTGAAACTTTAAAAATAAGGAAAGGGAAAAAAGAGGGGGATAAATAGAAAGGTCCCCGTACAAGAGGACCTTCCAAGATACAGACTGAATTGTTTTTAAATGTTGCCGTTACTTGGCATCAGGATCTTTCATATTGTTGTAGATGGTGGCAACGATCGGACCTGAGATATTGTGCCACACCGAGAAGATGGCAGAAGGCACGGCAGACAAAGGAGAGAAGTGAGCCATAGCCAAAGCCACGCCCAAAGCGGAATTCTGCATACCGATCTCAATTGAAAGAGTCTTGCGCTTGTGCAGGCTTAAACCGAAGATCCTGCCCATGAGATAGCCTAATAAATAGCCCAGGCAGTTGTGCAGGATCACCACCACGAAGATGAGGATACCGGTTTCTGCAAGGCGATCATGGCTTACGGCAACCACGGCACACACGATGCTGACAATCGCAACCACTGAGATGATGGGCAGGCACAGCACGGCATGACGCACCACCTTGCCAAAGAGTGCATTGACCACAATACCAAGCACGATAGGCACAACTACGATTTTAACTATAGAGAAGAACATGGCACTCATCGACACTTCAACCCACTGACTTGCAAAGAGGTAAATAAGTGCCGGAGTTACGAAAGGTGCCAAAACCGTGGTGCAGGCTGTGATCGAAACTGAAAGAGCCACATCGCCGCGAGCTAAGAAAGTCATCACGTTTGATGAGGTACCGCCGGGGCAGCAACCTACCAAAATCACACCTACAGCGATCTCATCAGGAAGGCCCAGTACTTTGCACAATGCCCAGGCAAGGCACGGCATGATCACAAACTGTCCTAAAATACCTATAACCACGTCAAAAGGACGGGTGAAAACTTCGGAGAAATCCTTGGCCCTTAAAGTAAGTCCCATGCCGAACATAACTATACCTAAAAGTATAGAGATGTAAGGTGCCAAGAAAGTAAACTCAGCAGGATAGAAATAGGCGATCGCAGCAAATAAGATCACCCACACGGCAAAAGTCTTGCCTAAAAAAGCAGAAAGCGCTGCTAAAAATTTAATCACGTTCATTTTTTTGAATAACCTGTAAAGATAGGTTTGAGTAGGTATTGCAGATCCCAGATCAAAATTCGCAACACTTCAGGCAAGGTTTTGTGACCTTAAAGAAAAGCAAGGCCGGTTACCAGCTTCCCTTTATCTCAAACCCAACGTCTGCTCCTGCGACGTTATGTTCGAATTTATGCAACACATCTATAGCTGTGTTTCTAAACGTGCTCTATCATAGGCTTTTTTGAGAGCTTGCGCACATTTTTTCTGCAAAAAATTTTCTTTTAAGGTCATTTCGTGTCCTTGAATTACAACATCGAACACAAAAAACTTCAGTTAAAAAGCCTCATGCCTTCAAGCCTTGGGATATAATCTTAAAAATTCTGATGCCTTGATCACAGTTATGCTGTTGGCTAAACCATAAACAGATCTTGCAGTCTGACTTTTAGTTTTATCTGTATTACTGAGATCACGGTACTGGACGACGGATCACCGTCATCTGCAATGCAGGAAATTGATATGAACGGAATTTATAAACTCATCGTTTCGCTGGCTGCGATAGCAGCGTTGACCTTATCAGGCTGTGCCTCACTGCCTGACGGCTCTAAAAAACCGCTTCTTGAAGTAAGTTCGGTTACGACAGCGGAAAACTCGGGAGTCAAAGGTTTTGATCTTACTTTCAAGATAAAACACGATTCGTTAGAAGCGCTTAAGATCCGTAAGATCACTACACTTATTGCCGTAAACGGCAAAACCGTAGCTCAGGGTGAGGAAGAGCCTGACGATCTCATCGTGCCCACCCGCCGCGAGATCACCATCGAGCGTTTCATTCCTGCCAATCTTACCCGTAACGTTTCAGGACAAACTCTGCAGTCACCGCTTTTTTACGGCAGCATAGACTGCGTGGTAAAAGTGCAGTTTTCTCGTGATGAGCAAGACTCTTTTAATCCTCAAACCGTCTACCACGGGATCATAAACTCCGCCCTCAAAAGCAAAGTTTCAGAATAATAAATAAAAAGGTATCTCATGGAGAAAGACGACAAACAAAACGCCCAGCGTCGCCGTAACAATTCTTTTGAGCCACGTCTTGGTACGGCTCAGTTGGTATTCGGGATCATCTATGCCTTTATCTCAGGCATAGGTCTGGTATTGGCTATCTATACCTTCATAGCCTCAGGACACCAGCATCCCTGGACTCAGTACTTTTTCGTATTGCTCTTTGGCATCCTTGCAGCTAAAAGCTTCTTTATTTATGCAAGAATGCGCATACTGTTCGTAAACGGCGTGCACACCGTAGCCAAAGTAAGTTCAATTACCGCAGAAAAGGGCCTTACCATAGTACAAGGCACCGTCAAAGCTCCCGATACCCATGAAGAATTTGAAATCGAGAGTCGCTATGCCGGCATGAACGTGGCACGCGAACTTGAACGTTTTTTAGATGAGCAACACACTAAAAATCTTCCGGCTTTGGTAGTGGGCAGTCGCGGCAAAAGTTCTCCCCGCGGCATGTTTCTTATCAAAACTCACGCAGGTCATCTTGATCAAAGCCAAATCAACAGTTTGAAAACAGACAGGAAATAACACATGAGCATTTCAAGCGTTAAAAAGTTGCTTGCTGATACTTCTCTTGTAGGCAGCAAAGTAACTCTCGCAGGCTGGGTAAAAACCCGCCGCGATTCCAAAGCAGGTTTTTCATTCATTGCCGTGAACGACGGCTCCTGCTTTGCCAATTTACAAGTGATCGCCGACAAAAATCTTGAGAATTACGCAAGCGAGATCCTGCGTTTGACCGCCGGTTGCTCAGTGGCTGTTGACGGCACGCTGACTGCATCCCAAGGCAAGGGCCAAAGCGTGGAAATTCACGCCGATTCCATCAAGGTATTGGGTTTTGTCGAAGATCCCGACTCTTATCCTATGAGTGCCAAACGCCACAGCGTTGAATACCTGCGTGAATACGCCCATCTGCGTCCGCGTACCAATTTGATGGGCGCAGTCATGCGCATTCGCAATGCCAGCGCCTTTGCCATCCACTCTTTCTTCCAAAAAGAAGGTTTCCTCTGGCTCTCTACTCCGCTGATCACCGCTTCAGACTGCGAAGGCGCCGGAGAGATGTTTACTGTTACCAACTTCAATTTAGACGATCTGCCCAAAAAAGATGATGGTAAAGTGGATTTTTCCCAGGACTTCTTCGGCCGTCACTCCTACCTGACCGTATCAGGTCAGCTTGAGGCCGAGACCTATGCCTGCGCCCTTTCCAAGGTCTACACCTTCGGACCGACCTTCCGTGCCGAAAATTCCAATACTACCCGCCATTTGGCAGAGTTTTGGATGGTAGAGCCTGAAATGGCCTTTACCGATCTTGACGGTTGCGCCGCTACCGCAGGCCGCATGCTCAAAGCAATTTTCAGCTATGTGCTTGAACACTGCCGTGACGATCTTGAGTTCATCGTGCAGCACGTGGACAAAGAAGCTATTAACCGCCTTGAGCACTTCATCAATTCAGAATTTGCTCAGGTCGAATATACCGAAGCTATCGAGATCCTGAAAAAAGCCAAGAAGAAGTTCCAGTACCCGGTGGAATGGGGTATCGATCTGCAGTCAGAGCATGAAAGATATCTTGCCGAAGAACACTTCCACGCCCCTGTAGTGGTACGTAATTATCCTAAGGACATCAAAGCCTTCTACATGCGTCAGAACGAAGACGGCAAGACCGTTGCCGCCATGGACGTTTTGGCTCCAGGCATAGGCGAGATCATCGGCGGCTCTCAGCGTGAAGAGCGTCTTGAGCGCCTTGACAAACGTATGGAAGAGTTGGGACTTAATAAGGATGCCTACTGGTGGTATCGCGATCTGCGCCGTTACGGCAGCGTACCTCATTCAGGCTTCGGGTTGGGCTTTGAGCGTATCGTAGATTACATCTGCGGAAC
>CALBLB010000191.1 GCA_937896115.1 uncultured Succinatimonas sp. | reverse complement strand
TAAGGTCCTTTCCCGTCGTCGTGCCAAGGGTCGTAAGCGTTTAACCACCGTTTAATGGCTGACAATACCTTTCCCCGGAAAGATAGGATCTTAACTTCCGGGGATTACGACAAGGTATTCCAACACTGTATCCGAGCCAGTGTGAGAGGTGTTTTAGTTCTTGGTCACAAGAGCGAAATTGCCGAACATCCTAGGCTTGGGTTGGTTATTCCCAAAAAAGTGTTGAAAAGAGCAGTCTGGCGTAATCGCGTCAAACGCGTAGCCAGAGAAGCTTTCAGATTATCAAAGAACTCCTATCCCAGTGTTGATTTTGTGGTAATTGCCAAGCCTGGCATAAAGGACATAAATAATACTGAGCTTACTCGGATATTATTAGACCTATGGGATCAAATCTCTCGCCGTTTGCCCGCCTAGGCATCTTATTCATCAGATTTTACCAGATGTTTATAAGTCCCCTGTTAGGGCATCACTGCAGATTTTATCCTTCTTGTTCACAGTACACGATTGATGCTATCAGGGAATGGGGGTTCATCAAGGGGATCTGGCTTGGACTCAAAAGGATCAGCAGATGTCATCCGCTGAACCCAGGAGGAATAGATCCAGTTCCCCAAAATCCACGTAAAAGCCACTGAGGCTAAAAGATCATGGAACAACAGAGAAACATTCTATTAATTGTTCTGCTATGTGTGACTCTCTTCCTATTTTGGAACTGGGAATCAGATAAAAACAATGCAGCAAGACTAGCTCAGCAGGGTATAGAACAAACGGCTGATTCAACTTCTTCAATCAATTCTGAAGACGCCACTGGGAAAACAATAACGATTGAGAGTGATTCTCTGCAACTTACTATTGCTCTAAAAGGTGGCGACATAGTTGATGCCAATCTTCCGAAAATTAAACAGGAAGAAGGCAAAGATGATCCTTTTCATTTACTCATGAGCAACAATGCATTTACTTATCAAGCACAATCAGGCTTGGCCGGTAAAGACGGTCCTGATATAAAGGAGCGTCCGCTTTTTTCCTCAGACAGCGATGCATATTATCTTGAAGACGGTAAAAACAGTGTCAGTGCTGTTTTAACGTTCGAAAAAGACGGTGTTACTTATAAGAAAACCTATACTTTGCAACGCGGATCTTATGCAGTAGATGTCAAATACTCTGTTGATAACTCCTCAAACAAAGACCTTTCTGTAAATTTCTACGGTCAGTTAAAACAAACTGCTGATGACAGTTTCCTTAAAAATTCATCAGGATTCGGCATGGTAGCGTCTGCATATCGCGGTGCTGCATATTCAACGGATTCATCTCGTTACGAAAAAATAAAGTATGACGAGATAATCGATAACGCTAAGTCGAATAATGCCTTATCTCAACAAACAAAAAACGGTTGGGTTGCCATGATCCAACACTACTTTGTTTCCGCGTGGATAGGCTCAAATGATACCGAAAATGTTGTCTATACAAATGCTTCACGAAACGGGAAAGATGCCATCATCGGTATAAAAACTTCTAATGTAACCATTCCTTCAGGAAGCAACAAAGATTTTGACAGTAAACTTTGGTTAGGACCTAAAATTGCGGATGATTTGGAGGCTGTTGCACCAAACCTTGACCTTACCGTAGATTACGGATGGCTTTGGTTCATCTCCATTCCTTTGTTTAAAATTCTGCAATTTGTACATTCTTTGATCGGCAACTGGGGATTCTCCATCATCGTATTAACCCTCATTGTTAGAGGAGTTATGTTCCCTCTTACCAAAGCGCAATACACCTCCATGGCAAAAATGCGTCTGCTTACGCCAAAAATGAAAGAGTTACGCGAAAAATATAAAGATGATCGCCAAAAACTCGGTCAGGAGACTATGCGTCTTTATAAGACAGAAAAAGTAAATCCTATGGGCGGTTGCCTGCCTTTACTGATCCAGATGCCTATCTTCATTGCCCTATACTGGACTTTGATGGAATCAACTGAGTTACGTCAGTCCAGCTTTATTCTCTGGATCACAGATCTGTCTGTATACGATCCATACTTCGTTTTGCCGATCCTTTACGGTGTATCGATGTTTTTCCTGCAAAAAATGTCACCTACACCTATTACAGATCCAATTCAGCGTAAAGTATTTATGGCAATGCCTTTCGTATTTACCTTCATGTTCTGCACATTCCCTGCAGGCTTGACTCTTTATTGGTTGGTATCCAATTGCTTTACCATCTTCCAACAAACCGTTATTTTCCGTTCACTTGAAAAACGCGGTCTATCAATGAAGGCGGAAAAGAAATAATGTCATCTTCTACATCTGAAGATACAATTGCTGCCATCGCCACCCCTCATGGCAGGGGTGGCGTTGCCATTGTAAGGATTTCAGGTTGTAACGCATTGCAGGTTGCAAAAAAAATTACCGGCATTATTCCTAAACCGCGTTACGCCTATTTCAAACCTTTTAAACAAAATGAAGAAACTATTGACGAGGGAGTTGTAATTTACTTTCCTGCGCCGCATTCTTATACAGGGGAAGATGTTCTTGAACTGCAAGGACATGCTGGTAATATTCAACCGCAACGAGTTTTATCAGCAGTTCTCTCCTGCCCAGGTGTACGACAGGCAAATCCAGGAGAATTTACTCGTCGTGCATTTATGAACGGGAAAATGGATCTAACGGCAGCTGAAGCTGTCGAAGATTTAATTTCAGCCGGATCTGAAAGTGCTGCTAAAGCCGCCATGGCGTCACTGGACGGAGCTTTTGCTCGCGATATGCAAAAGTTATCTGATCAAATCACTTCTTTTCGTGTAAATCTCGAAGGATGTTTGGATTTTCCCGAAGAGCATGAGGATTTTTTCGACTCAGGAAAAGCAATAGCTGAACTAAGACAAATACAAACAATTGCAGATGAAGCTAAACTAAAAGCTTCTCAAGGATTAAAACTTACTGAAGGTGCAAAAATTGTACTTTCAGGAGCCCCGAATGCAGGTAAATCCAGTTTACTCAATGCATTGTCCGGTACAGAACGCGCAATAGTCACGAATATTCCCGGAACTACCAGAGACTTATTGACATCAGATATCGAGATAGATGGCGTTCCTGTAACCATTACCGATACAGCAGGGATCAGAGACACTCCGTCAGATGAAATAGAAGCCATAGGCATTCGAAAAGCCGTTTCAGCATTGAAGCAGGCTGATTTGGTAGTCTTAATGATTGACGGATCCGTTGCGCCAGATCCGGATTTACTCAAAAAAATTTGTGATCTTAAAAAGATAAATAGTCAGATCCTAATAGCAGTATCAAAATCAGATTTACCGCAAAATTCCCAAATATTGTCACAATTAAATAGTAAAGAACTTTGTTCTATACCTAAATTGCAGATCTCTGTAAAAACCTCTGACGGGTTGCTTTCTTTACGAAAAACCTTAGCAAGGTCTTTAGGGATCATGCCGATAGAGGGTGTTTACAGTGCTCGCTCACGTCATCTTTCGGCATTAAATGACAGTATTGAAGCTTTAAAACGGGCTTCTCAAATACTGAAAATTGGTGATTTAGTTCTCTGTGCTCAGGAAATGAGACTAGCACAGGATAGCTTGGGTATGATCACAGGAAAAGTAAGTTCAGATGACTTGCTTGGAAAAATTTTTAGTACTTTTTGCATAGGTAAATAAGATTAAAGTGTCGCCCTGCTATTTTGCTCTACAGAGGCGGCAAATTCAGCACATA
>CALBLB010000190.1 GCA_937896115.1 uncultured Succinatimonas sp. | reverse complement strand
GACGTGAGTTTTTAGGCTACCCGAAGCTTTCCAATGACGTAAGTTCAAAAGCAACCACCAAGTTGACGCCGAAAGCCAAAGCGATCACGGTCATGATGAAAAGCGGAGCTGCAGAAGCTTCAACACCGCCGTTTAAGAACCAGATCATAAGCAGGAAGCATACGATGATGGCACCTAAGTTGATCCAGTGATTGGCAGGCAGTACCAAAGGTGCGGACTTGAAGATGCGCAGTTTGTAGGTGCCGTTCAATTTGCCGTAAGCGATGATAGAACCGGTAAAAGTTACCGCACCGATGAATACGCCGATGAAAATTTCACCAAGATGGATGCCCAATTCACCGGTTTCATCCATGTGCACGGCATTGGTAATGCCGGCAGCCACGTCATAGAGACCGTCAAGTTCCAAGAAAGTATTGAAACCTACGAGTACGGCACACAAACCGACGAAAGAGTGCAGGCAGGCAATAAGCTCAGGCATCTGAGTCATCTGTACCTTACGGGCGGCCAAAAGACCTACCACTGCACCTATAAGCATGGCTACGATAATGATGCAAACTGCACCTGCACCGTCAGCCTTGGTGAAGGTAGCCAAAAGAGCGATCGCCATACCGGCAACACCGGAATAACAACCGAGTTTGGCAGTTTCCTGCTTGGACA
Source organism: uncultured Succinatimonas sp. (assembly GCA_937896115.1). Lineage (GTDB taxonomy): Bacteria > Pseudomonadota > Gammaproteobacteria > Enterobacterales > Succinivibrionaceae > Succinivibrio. The sequence continues at coordinate 3,590 of CALBLB010000190.1, read as the reverse complement.
AACCGGCCAAAGCCAGAATGAACAGCAGTGCCGAGAAGATGTAGGCAATATAGGTTAAGCCTTCAGACATTTTATTTCTCCTATCCCCTTATTTGCCCTGCTTTCTGAACATGCCCAACATACGGCGGGTCACTGCGAAACCGCCGAAAATGTTTACTGACACGATCACGGTACCGATAAAGGCAAGAATTGCGGCAACTACTGAGCCGCCAGAGGTATGAACCTGCTCCATGGCACCGACCACGATAATACCTGAAATGGCATTGGTGACCGACATCAAAGGAGTATGCAAAGAATGGGTGACGTTCCAAACTACATAGTAGCCTACAACCACTGCAAGCACGAACACGGTAAAGTGCGGCAAGAATGCCGTAGGTGCAAAAGCGCCGATGAGGATGAAGCACAATACTGCTAATGCAGCACAACCCCATTTGAGAACCGGCGATACTTTGTGAACTTCAACCTTAGGAGCTTCTGCAGGTTTCTGTGCTGCAGGTGCAGCAGAAACGCTGATCTTCGGAGGCGGGAAGGTAACCTCTCCGTCGCGAGTCACAGTCATATTGCGGATCACAACATCGTCAAAGTTGAGATCAACTTTGCCGTCCTTGTTCTTGCACAAAAGTTTGGCAAGATTTACAAGGTTGGTGGAATACAACTGAGAAGACTGAGCAGGCAGACGTGATGCAAGATCGGTATAGCCTATAACCTTGACACCGTTATCAGTGGTAATAACTTCACCAGGAACGGTAGCAGCGCAGTTACCGCCGCCGGCTGCGGCCATATCAACGATCACTGAGCCTGACTTCATGGAGGCAACCATTTCCTTGGTAATCAACAAAGGAGATTTCTTACCGGGAATGGCGGCGGTGGTAATGATGATGTCAACATCCTTGCACTGTTTGGCAAAGAGCTCCATCTCGGCTTTGATGTAGCCTTCGCTCATGACCTTGGCATAACCGTCTGACGAATCCTTGCCTTCCTCTTTGTAATCGAGGCGCAGGAATTCGCCGCCCATGGATTTGATCTGATCTGCTACCACTTCACGAGTATCGAAAGCACGTACCACGGCTCCCAATGAATGGGCAGTACCGATGGCAGCAAGACCTGCAACGCCGGCGCCGATCACCAACACTTTGGCAGGAGGAACTTTACCTGCAGCAGTAACCTGACCGGTAAAGAATCTGCCGAAAGCATGGGCAGCTTCAACCACGGCACGATATCCTGAAATATTTGCAGTGGAAGACAATGCATCCATGGACTGGGCACGGGAAATTCTCGGCACCATATCCATAGCCATCACGGTAACTTTCTTGGCATTAAGTTTTTCAACCAGTTCCTGATTCTGAGCCGGACGAATGAATGACACCAAGATTTGGCCTTCCTTCATGAATCCGATTTCGTCGTCGTTAGGAGCATTTACCTTGAAAATGATATCGCTTCCCCATACATCCTTAGGGGTAACGACTTTGGCACCGGCCTCTTCGTAGGCGGCATCAGTAAAGCTGGCATCAGCACCGGCTCCGCTTTGCACCTGAACGTCAAAGCCTAGCTTTGCGAGCTTGGCAACGGTATCGGGGGTTGCAGCAACCCTGGTCTCACCGCTGAGACTCTCTTTTGGAATACCTATCAGCATGGTTATTTCCTGTGTCCAAATATGTTTGGGGTTAAATGAAGACACAATTGTATATGTCTTGTGTTCTGATCGGGAGATATTTTAAAGCATTGGCGCATGACAACGGGGGTTTACAAAAAAACTATGCCGTAAACGCCAATCAGATCACATAATTTCAGATTCTGAAATGGTAGTCTCAACAAATTTTCAGCTTGTATCTTAAGGAGTTATACAAGTAAGGATCTTTTTACTCACTGCTTTGAAATGTCAGTGGACTTGTTTTCCTTTCTGTCTGCATCGTTTAAGCAGGCAGAAATGTTCTCAAGATGCATGGTGTAAGCATGCTCTGAAGGAACATTTCCTGAGGCCTGATAATAATTTTTCCTTACTCCGGCTTTCACAAAACCGACGCTTTCATACAAAGAAATAGCTCTGAAATTTGAAAACCGCACCTCCAAAAAACACTCTGATGCTCCTCCTGCAAGAGCTTCTTTAAGAGTATTTTCGAGTAAATACCGCCCAAATCCTTTGCCTTGATATTCAGGATCTATACCGATGGTCAGAAGATCGGTAGAAAATTTGGTGTTGTAGATCACCGCAAAACCGACCGCCTTATCAGCACAAAAAAGCACTAAAAGTTTATAGGCATCGGAAAAACATTCAGAAAGAGATTGTGCATTCCAAGGATTTTTTTGAGTACGCTGCTCTATAAGCTCCAATGCTTCAAGCAATTGCGGACTCTGTTTCGGATCAACCTCTAATCGCAATCTTGAATAATTATGTCCGTACTTCATAACCAGCTTTCTTACATCCTTAATAAAGCACAGGAATTATTGCCAAACATCAGGCGACGGTTTTAACCAAAGAAAATGCTTTTTCTAAAATTCTTAAATGATATGATTTTCTTTAAGCCAGTTTTCCACCTGTTCTTTTGTCGGGCTACCGGAAACACTCAGATGCGTACCGAATTTTGCAGAAGGTAAAACTTTTTCAAAATCAGCTCTGGTGTTTGCTACTCCGCTTCCGCCGTGACTGTTAAACGTAACAACTTTTTTCCCGTTAAAAGAAACTGCTACAGTTTTTAACCAATTTTCCAAAGGACTGGGAATGTGTCCCCACCAAGTAGGAGAAGCCAAAATCACAGTGTCATATTTTGACAAATCGATGTTTATATCTTTAAAACCGTGCAAAATTCCGGCATTCATTTCTTCTTTAACTTTATCAACAGTGGCATGGTAACCATCAGGATATGCCGGTGAAGGTTCTATTCTGAATACGTCACCGCCTGTAAACTCCGAAGAAAAACGTGCAAGTTGTTCGGTATTTCCGCTGCGCGAATAGAAAATAATGGCAATATCAGTATCTGCAGCAAACGCACTGCTCATCGATACGCTCGACATCAAAAATCCGCACAGCACGGAAAAAAACTTAAAGCAAAATGTTTTCATCAAAAACTCCTTTCAACTTTTGACAGAGAAACAATTCTGAGCATGCATCAAAATATGCAGTTTTTGCCACATTCCAAGATTAACATCATCATCAAAAATTTATATGTCAGTGAATGCCGCATTTTTGCCTGTTTTTACCGCTTTAACTTCCGCCGTATTCATCTGTCTGGTACTCCGGTATTAGCCGAATTATGACAGTTTTGAAACAGTGTATTTTTTGTGTCAAGCAACAAAATTATCGGACACTTTTTCATCAAAATTCTTGAACACTTTTATCTGCGTTTGCCCCACAATATATAAGGGCTCCCTGCCGAGCTCAAAGAAGAATTTAGTAAACTTCCTCTTACCGGTATGCACCATTACAAAAATTTGCATTATCAAGCCATAAACCGAACATACAAATGCCAGAATGCAAGCTGATTTCACTTCAAATCTGAATGGTAAAAGCTTTTTTGCTATATTTGGCAGTAAAACCTATAGTAAACGACAAAATAATTTGTGCTTAAAAATTACTATGGTATAGTTATACA
>CALBLB010000189.1 GCA_937896115.1 uncultured Succinatimonas sp. | reverse complement strand
TGATGAACGGGAGTACCTGTAACAGCAGCATCACACCCTTTCTTCTTAAGCTCCATATAAGCTTCGGGCATGGTATTAAAGGTTACCATCGATGCTCCGGGTATTCCCTTAACTATCTCAGCTCCTACAGATCCAAGTTGCACGCAGACTTTACGATCTTTTAAATCCTCCATATGGTGGATCTTACCTTCCAAATCCTTGTGGATCATGATCCCCTGTCCGGCAACGGCAATACCGTCTGAAAACAGGACTTTTTTCTCGCGCTCAGGATTTTTGGAAATGCCTGATATAGCAGCTTCCTGAAGACCGCCCATCACCGCTGGAAGGATGGCATCAAAAGGCATGGGATCTATCTTAGGAGTAAATCCCTGAACTTTACCGATAGCATTGATGAGATCGATCTCAAATCCCACGATTTTGCCATCCTGCATAAATTCAAACGGAGGAAAAGTAGGTTCGGTTGCAAAGGAAATTTCCTCTGCCATGACATTCGCACAGGTCGTGCTTAAAAACAAAGTTGCGGCGGCAAACAACTTGCATGCTTTCATAAAAATTACATACCGCTTCGCGGCACTCTCCAAATCTTGTCAATAGTTACCAAGAACACTCCTCGTGTTCCACACTTTTAGTATGCATCAAAAAGGTGATCATACGGTAGATACAGCTTTCATAAATACCGTTATGCACATTCAAAGTGCACAACGGTATCCAAAAAGCTTATGTCAGGCCCAAAAATGCCACCACGGGCGTTCATCGCCGCGTGAATTTACGATCTCAAGACGATCCAAAACTTTTTGCACTATGGATCCTTCTGTTTCAGGATCTCCCCAAGGAATACCCGTTAACAACTCCAAAGCGTGAGTTACGTGAGTGACCGTATAGATATGAAAACGCCCTGCCGCTACAGCTTTTAAAACTGCCGGACGTAACACCAGAGAATAAACACAGGATCTGGGGATAATAACCCCCTGAGTCCCGGTAAGCCCGTGCAATGAGCAGATCCTGAAAAATCCTTCGATTTTTTGGTTAACCCCGCCTACCGGTTGCACGTTACCGAACTGATCTACAGCTCCTGTAACCGCCAAATCCTGACGCAGAGGCAGATCACCGTAAGCAGAAAGCACTGCGCATAGACCGGTAAGCGAAGCACTGTCACCGTCGATTTCTGAATAAGACTGCTCAAAAACCAAAGAAGCCGAAGCCGGCATAGGTAAAACCGCTCCGAACTCACGCATGATGAAACCATTGATGATCATCATGGCTTTGGCATGAATTTGACCTGCAAGTTCAGCCTTACGCTCAATGTCTATCACCTCGCCGTCACCTCCTGCGCGTATACATGCGGTGACCCTCACCGGTTCACCGTATTCATAGCAGGTGCCGGAAGTTTCAACTACGGAAAGAGCATTGATCTGCCCCGGACATTTACCGAAAGTGCGCAAGAGGATTTGTCCTTCACGATGATCACGTATTTGCGCTGATGCGACATAATTTTGCCTGAAATCATGTGCTGCGACGGCATATAAAAAATCTTTGGAACCGACTTCGCTACCGTGACTGTGCGACGATGCATCCTCACATAAAGCCTTAAGCTTTCTTTCTGATAAATACATCCAACGTCTGTCAGAAGCAAGACGATTGCAAAATACGGTAAAAAGCGCCACGGCCTCAGCAGAAAAATTACTGCATATTCCTCTTACGTTCCAATGTGCTATCAAAGCGGCACAGAGTCTGGGATCAGTGGGAAATTCCAAGACTATATCGGTGTGCAAAGCATTTTCAAACTCAGGCCACAGCAACATCAGATCGGCACAATCCTGAGCCGATCCGCAAAAGATCATCTTAAGATCGTGCGTAAGTCGCAGTAACGCAGCACACTTTGAGAAAAATTTGGGATGCTCCAGAAAAAGTACACAAGGGATCACGAAGATCCCGCCATGTGCAAGCAAACCTTCGCCGTCTTTTTTACCGAAAAGCTCTTTTTTGGAAGCAGAAGTGATCATGCGGGCTTTTTTACCGCATAAAGATACCAATTCACAGCCTAGATTTTGAGCATCAACATCATCAGACACCGTAAGCGTGAGTACACTGCCAAATTTGCGTGACAATAAAGTTTTTACCGCAGATAACGCTCTTAGTTGCAATGAAGCAAGAGAGCGCGGACTGCAATCCTTGCTGGCATAACTTTGCTTAAACTCAAACAGCGGTTTTAGAACTTCAGCATTCAGCTCGGTTACGACTGTTTCGGTGCGCTTTTTCTGATTATTCAACCACGGCCTCGTAGATCCCGGTAAGTTCACGATATTTTTCGGCCAGATCAAGTCCGTAACCTACAATAAAACCGCGTTCCAAAACAAAACCAGAATAATCGATATCGATTTTAACTTCGCGACGCTCGCGTTTATCTATAAGCGCCGCAAGCTTAACCGATTTGGCTCCGCGTTCTTTAAACATGGGAATTACCTTGCTCATGGTAAACCCGGAATCGATCACGTCTTCGATAAAGAGCACGTGTTTATCTTTAACGTCCAAATCGACATCTTTGGTGATCTTGACATTACAAGAACTGCTCATGCCGTCGGCATAAGAAGATGCCCTTAAAAAATCTATCATCACGCCCTGACGGTGACGGCCAATCTCACGAACAAGATCGGTAAAGAAAAATACCGCTCCCTTTAACACGCATACGCAGATCAACTCTCCTTGAGGATAGTCAGCCGCAATCTGCTCTCCCATTTGCGCTACCCGTTTTTTTAGCATGTCCTCCGGGTAAACAGGGATCAATTCCTTGATTTTGATCATGAAAAAACTCCGGTAAAGTCAAAAATCAGTCAAACTCAAAGCTATAGACCAAATCCACGGCCTGATCTAGCGATGAGACGAATTCCGCATACAGTCTGCGCATCAATTCATAACGCAGTCTGAATTCACCAACCGAGGTAAACACCCCGTATCCGTAAGAAATCATGATGTCGTTCGTAAGATAGGTTTGAACTCCTATCTGCGTCTGATCGCCGCTGCCGCTGGATCCGAACTGCACACTGCCCATGCCCAAAGCTCCGGCAACTGAATTCATCAATCCTGAGGTAGTCCCAAGCCCAAGAGCCGTAAGCAATTGCGCACTGGAACTTTCAGGATCATTAGAAGTTTTCTCAAGTCCGTGTCCGTACAGCAAATACGATAAGATCTCATTTTGCGACATGGCAGGACGCGAGAATAAAGTTATCTCAGGTTCGCTTGCGCGTCCTGAGATCCTGACTCCTGCTACAACATCATCCTCAATGCCGGATGGATCTGCGATCACTTCAGCACTGATTTTCGGATTGGCTATATTACCATCAAAGAAAGAATCTGCATAGGAAACCATAAAGCGATGCCCGTACAAATCGGCTTTTCCTCCTGTTAAAGAGATCCTGCCAGAAGCCTTGAGCTCGTCTTCATCGCTCTTTTTGCTGATCTTAACCCCGCCTACGGCCTGAGCCTTAAGTCCCATAGCCTCTACTTTAACGGCATTACCAAGATCTATATTCACGTCGATCGACGCACCGTCATTCAAAGCATGCTCGCGATGAGCCTTAAGTAAGGATTTACCTGCGTCACCGTCCATAACGATTTCATCTTTTGAAGGCTCAATACCGGCATCTCCCAACGCCGATACCTTGACATGAGCAGCAGGAATACTGACATTACCGTTTATTTGTACTTTTTCATCAAATTTTACGTCAAGTCCTAAAGAGGCAATGCAATCACCATATCCCATAAGAAAAAGCGGCAGATGAGTCGAAGAAAAATGTACCTGACCAAAAGCTTTGTCGGTCCAATCAAGTTTGCCGTTTACCTGCATCTTGCCGCCGTTGATACCGAAGTTTCCGGAAATATTTCCTGAAGATCCGTAGGCATCCAAGACCAGTTCAAAGCTTTCGGCTCTTCCCAAATCATAGCGGGGTTCGGCACTGCCAACTACGGTAGCCCTGCCTTGAAACAAGGGATGCTCAAGATCTCCTCCTAAGTTAAAACCGGCTTCGGCAAGACCTTCTAGTTCATTAAAACCGTTGCCTACGGCGCTTAAACGTCTTAAATTGAATTTTCTTAATGCAATATTCCCAAAAAGGATTTTCCTGCCTACAGGATCTTTTACTTTCACTTGAGCATCAAGCTCTCCGCCGCCGCGTTTTAAAAGCGCATTAAGACTAAGATAAAGATCGTTATCCTTTACCTCTGTTGAAGCTTTGAAACGCTCAAAATCAAAAAAAGCACCGCCGACATCGATTCTGCCCTGTTGCAAATCTAAAGACGCATCGGTATAAATTCTGCCGTTGACTACCCTGACTTTTCCCGACGCATCAAGCAGTCCTGAAGCTTTAAAGTCATCAGGGTACAAGTTGGTAAACGCATGCAGATCAAGAGAACTTAAATCAAAGCTGGTATCGAAAACTCCGTTTTTAAAGGCCGCTTCTGAAAACTCCAAACTGCCGCTCTGCCCTCTTAACGTCAGCTTACCCAAAGAAAAAGATCCTTCGTTAAGATCTGCACTGACAGGTACAGCTTTAACCAGATTTACCGCACTTGCATATTGAGTTACAACGAATAAATCCTGTAACGTTCCCTGCCATTTACGCGTTTTTTCATCAAAAGATCCGCCTACCCCGATATATCCGCCGTTTGATCCGGTACAGCTTAAGGTCAGGTGATGACGTTTTAGCGATCCTGAAAGATCCAAAGCACAGTTACGTGAGCGTTTTAATCCGTCGGCAAACAAAGCACTGTCGGCAAAAGCGGTAATTCCTCCGGTTTTACGCTTACTGTCAGTACGTACGTTTAAGGTAAATCCGCGCAATTTGGACTTGGCCAGCGACAATTCTGGTGATTTTAAAAATAATTCCAGATCAGGAGCTAAAAGTTCTCCTTTGGCAACCAGTCTCCCGCTTAAAGCCCCTTTTCCCCAAGGAACGAGTTTTTCAAGCTCCGGTAATTGCAAAATAGCGGTAATTTCGGAATCTTCAGAGAAATTTCCCGATGCTTTGATACGATTGTTGCCTTGGGAGAGCTCAAAATTTTCAAGCGATACTTCTTTGTTTTTATAAGAAAGTTGGTTACACGAAAGCAGAGCTTCGATGCCGCCTGGGATAAATGACAAATTAAGCTTGGACAGCGACGCTTCATTGGAGGTTGCGGAATTTTTTATGTCAAAGTCAGCATCAAACTTTAAATCGCCGTTTAAAAAAGAAGCTATGCGTTCGGTTTTGGCTACATCAAGCTTTACTTTTGCCCAAAACTCCGAAGACTTTGTATCCCTTGGTTCTTGCAAAAGATCCTGTTTAAATGCTAACAAAGCCTCATACCCGTCAAATAAACGACCGCTTATTTGTGCCTTTAACGGCGCATCAAAATAACTGCCCTCCAAGGTTACACAGTCAGGATCCATCTCATCATAAAGATTGGCTGCTTTTAAAGACAAACTGGTCTGTTTAAATCCCAAACCGGTGAATTGTCCTTTGACCTTAAGCTGTAATCTTTGCTCCAAAGTTCCGCTGAGTTTTGCTTCAAGTTTTTTTGCAAAAAATTTAAGCTGTGCTGATGGATATTTAAACGTATCCCTGCTTGTGTCTTGTGCGCTTGCTGCCCTTTCTGCTTCATCAAAAGGCAAATAAAAAGGATATGCCAGTTTGTCAGCGCTAAATGAAAGCTCAACTGCGGAGTTTTGCGCCAAGGCATTGATCCTGCCATGAAGCACTGCAAAAGCAGGTGAATCGATCTGAGCTATAAGCTTCAAATCGCTCAAATCGCCTGACAAATTCAAAGACGTTGCCACCCCGCACGGTGCCGGGGCATAGAGATCGCATTTTTTAGGATCGTCAAAGCTTTTGGCATTCCCTTTAAAATTCATTGTAAAAAAACGGGAAAAATCTATGTTGCCTTCAGTACTTGCCCAAACCTCATCATTTACCACCGAAGCTCGGTCCACCTTGAGTATATGTCCTTGCCAGGATGCATCGGCGTAGGCATCGAATTTTCCGGTATCAAATCCCTGCATACGGTAACGGGCGTTTTTGATCAGGGTATCCCTAAGCTCGGTATCCAAGGGCAGATCTATGGTAGGCAGAGTTTCAAGGCCTTGCGGACCAAAAGTTGCGCGTTTAAGGTTATTTTGGTAATTTTTATGTTCGTTACGCTTATCTCCTTGATATTTGAGCACTACATCCACGCCTTCAAGGCGTCCGTAATTAACTCCTGCATAATCGGCAAAACATGAAGCCCCAAGATCCAGTTGGCGAGCGCTTACGTCTACTACCTGCGAACGAAAAGCAAAATTGTCAGAAACAAGATGCTCTATAACCGCTCTTACGGGAATATTTACCCTGAAATTTTCAATCCCGTCATTTTGATTGTCATTATCCTGACTATTGTCATCGGGAGCATCATCAAACACGGCATCGCTCAACACCACCTCAAGATGCGGCGCCTTGATTTTTTCTGCACGTAAGGTTCCGCTTGCAAGATAACGCCACAAAGACCATGACAACTCAAGAGAGTCGCAGGAAACCGTCACTACCTGCGGTACTTCAACTTTAAAAGCTCCTGCGCTTTTAAAACCGTGGGCCAGATCTCCTGCGGCTATTTTCCCTTCTATATTTACCGTTCCTCGGCAAAGTTCGGATGCCTTCTGCAGGGCAAAATCCGAGCCTTTGGTAGTGCATAACAACCAATACAGAGCCAAAACCAGAGCCAGCAGTAAACCTAAAAAGGTCCCCAACAACGCAAGGATTAACTTTTTTGCCATGGCTAAAACTCAGGACCGAAAGAAAAATGCAACCTAAAGCCGTGATCAGTATCGCTTATACCGGCTGCCAGATCCACGCTGGCAGCCCCGTAACGGGAAAGATAGCGGTAACCTATGCCCGGGCCCCACAACATGGATTGTGTTCCT
>CALBLB010000188.1 GCA_937896115.1 uncultured Succinatimonas sp. | reverse complement strand
AAAAATCGCACCATTACCAAATGGTCGCTTGAGATCGCTTAAGGTAATGGGCATGTTCTTCCATAGTCAAAATATCTCATGGGCAATCAAGCAACGCTCCTTCTTTGAAAAAACCAAAGCCATGCGTATATGAGGAAGTTCGGGACTGTTCTGCTCTCCATAATGTTTGGTTTTGACCTGCTCTACGGCAATTTTTAGCAGTTTCTCAGGATCGTCATCTTCTCTGGCATATTTAAGTTCTATGACAAAGTAATGATTTAAGGCATCGACTTCTATATCAGATCGGCCAAGAGCTTTACTGTTTTCAAAATAGGTACACTTAAGCCCGCATCCTTTTAATACCAAGCCCAGTACGGTTCTTAATTCCGATTCGTTACTGATTGGGTAATGCTGATGCGGAATTGAAAGGAGTAAGGCATTTAAGCGTTTAAAAATTTCTTCAGGACTTTGCTTTTTAAAAGCCAGCAGTAAACTTTGGCTCTGTTCCTGAGAGAACATTTTTTCACTGTACAACTGCGCCATCGAAGATGCCGCTTCTTCATTCGGGTAATTAACCAAGAAAACTCTGTCACTTAGCTTTTCTTTAATGGTGAGATAACCTGTAAGGATGAGCAAAGCCACATCGTTAAGTTCAGAGAGGCTACGGCATGGAGCCAGTGCATCTTTGGATACTATTTGATCTTCGCAGTAATCAGACGGATCTTTTAGGCTGTGTGATTTCAGGTAGTTTAATAACACCGCAGTATTTCCTGCAGTTTCGTACCAGAAATTCTCAAACTTCGGTGTGGCTTTGGCAAGAAAAGACAGTACCGACCAGGGGTTAAACACGTGAGTAGCTCCGTCCTCATCAAAACAAAAACCGTCATAATGCCTTTTCATCTGCAAAAGACATTCATCAAAGCTCAAACCTAAAAATTCTGCATTTCTCTCTACGTAAGGACTGAAATATTGCCTGATCTCTTTTTCTGTATAGCCAAGCAAAGTGCCGTAAGCCTGATCCATACTGAGATCGGTCAAGTTATTGGCTCCTGAAAACAATCCCAAGTTCTGAAATCTGCAGATCCCCGTTATAAAAAGAAAGCGAAATTTCGGATTAAATTTTTTCAGTCTGTCATAAAACTCAGATAACAATGATGCAACTTTATCAAAGAGTTCTTGATCATCCATACATGCAGTAAGCGGCGCATCATATTCGTCGATGAGGATCACCAGACTGTTTAAATCCATGCCGTCAAACATGTCGTTATACTGATCGATGACATTTTTTATTCTTTTTCCGTCAATTTCGGCCAATTTATTGCCTAAATTTTGTGCCCCTTGATAACATGCTTGCAAATTTTGCTGAAAAATCAGCAAAAGAATTAAAGGAGCGGCAATCTGAAAAATCAAGATGCAATACGGGATAACAGTGACTCTCTTTCCATTCTTGCTCGATTATCAGCCCTTTAAAGTATTCAAGACCGTGTTTGAACAATGATTCAAAGGTATTGACCAACAAAGTTTTTCCAAAACGGCGAGGTCTGGTAAGAAAAAAAGCACCGTTACATGAGGCAATGGCATTGATCATCTCTGTTTTATCAACGTAGATCTGCTTGGATTTGCGCAAAGATTCAAAACCGCTTCTGCCCATTGGCAACAAAGAAGAAGACGAAATTTTATTCAAACGCTCCATTTCCACCGCCTGCACATGAACAATACAATCAGAGCATTAAACTCCGCATGTAAAAGCATAGCAAAAAAAACGTCCCTGTTTTTTTGACGGGGACGTTAAGACTAGTTAAATTACGGTTATTCCCATTCTATGGTTGCAGGAGGTTTTCCTGAAATATCGTAAACTACACGGGATATGCCGTTTATCTCATTGATAATGCGATTGGAAACTCTGCCTAAAAGTTCGTACGGCAATTGTGCCCAACGGGCGGTCATAAAGTCAACGGTCACCACGGCGCGCAATGAAACCACATAATCATAAGAGCGCTGATCTCCCATGACTCCTACAGCCTTGACCGGAAGAAACACGGTAAAAGCCTGCGAAACCTTTTCATACCAACCGTCACGACGCAACTCTTCCATAAAGATGGCATCGGCACGACGTAACAGCTCAAGATAATCTTTTTTCACCTCGCCTAATACGCGTACCCCAAGCCCAGGTCCCGGGAAAGGGTGACGCATTACCATTTCTTTTGGTAATCCAAGCTCCATACCTATGCGGCGAACCTCATCTTTAAACAGTTCGCGCAAAGGCTCAACGAGCTTGAATTTAAGATCAGCGGGCAAACCGCCGACATTATGGTGAGATTTGATCACATGAGCCTTACCGGTTTTAGCGGCGGCCGACTCGATCACATCAGGATAAATGGTACCCTGAGCTAAGAAATCCACGCCTTTTAACTTGCGGGCCTCATCAGCAAATACATCGATAAAGGTCTTGCCTATGGCTTTGCGTTTGGCTTCAGGATCACTTATTCCCTTCAATGCATCAAGGAAACGATCTTCGGCATCGGCATAAACGAAGTTAAGATCCATGCCGGCAAACATAGCCTCAACCTGTTTACCTTCATTAAGACGCAATAAACCGTTATCCACAAACACGCAGGTAAGCTGTCTGCCTATGGCTTTTTGCAACAACAAAGCGGTAACTGAGGAATCCACCCCGCCTGAGAGGCCCAATAAAACCTTATGATCACCGACTTCTTCACGAATACGCTTTACGGCATCCTCGATAATAGCTTTAGGAGACCACAAACCGTGCAATTTGCAAATATCCAAGGCAAAACGTTTTAAAAACTCTCCTCCCTGTTTGGTATGAGTTACCTCAGGATGGAACTGCATGCCGTAAAAACGACGTTTTGCATCGTAAATAATGGCATAAGGACAAGTTTCCGTAGAACCTACGGTAACAAACCCTTCCGGGATCTTGGTAACCTTATCACCGTGACTCATCCAGACATCAAGGCTTTTTTCACCTTCATGATCGCTCAAACCGTCAAAAAGCGGGCAGGACGCCAAAAGTTTTACCGTGGCATGACCGTACTCACGCTTGTCAGATCCCTGAACTTTGCCGCCCAATTGCATTGCCATAGTTTGCAAACCGTAGCAAATGCCGAGCACGGGAAGACCGGACTCAAACACCCACTGCGGTGCGCGCGGAGATCCCTCTTTGGTAGTAGACTCAGGACCGCCTGAAAGGATGATCCCCTGAGGGTTAAAAGCCTTTAATTTTTCTACATCTGCGTCAAAAGGCCAGATCTCGCAGTAAACGCCGATCTCACGGATACGACGGGCGATCAACTGGGTTACCTGTGATCCGAAATCAAGGATCAGCAGTTTTTCGTCATGGATATTCGATGAAGGCATTTATTCAACTCCTGAAAAGTGCCCGATCCGTCAGATAACGGATCAAAATTCATAGGAAGGAAAACTTAAAAGGCACCTTGCGGTGCCCTTTTATAGATCAATGAGTTTGATAGTTCGGGGCTTCCTTGGTGATGGTCACATCGTGAACGTGCGACTCGTGGAAACCTGCGTTAGTGATGCGAACGAACTGAGCCTTGGTGCGCAATTCATCGATAGTAGCGCAACCGGTAAGGCCCATTGCAGAGCGCAAACCGCCCATCTCCTGATGGATGATGTCACGCAAAGCACCTTTATAGGCAACACGACCTTCGATGCCTTCAGGTACCAATTTATCAGCTGCATTATCAGACTGGAAGTAACGATCGGCAGAGCCGTGAGACATGGCTGCCAAAGATCCCATGCCGCGGTAAGATTTAAAGGCACGTCCTTGATAAATTTCAATCTCACCCGGGGCCTCTTCAGTACCGGCGAACATCGAACCTACCATTACGCAGTTGGCACCTGCTGCCAGTGCTTTGGCAATATCTCCTGAATAACGGATGCCTCCGTCGGCGATCACGGTAACATCAGATCCCTTCATCGCTTCAACGGCATTGGCAACTGCCGTCATCTGAGGAACACCGCAACCGGTGACAATACGAGTAGTACAAATAGAACCAGGGCCTATGCCTACCTTTACCGCACTTACACCGGCCTCGGCCAAAGCAACGGCACCTGCAGCTGTGGCCACATTACCGCCGATGATAGGAAGATCAGGATAGGTCTTGCGAGCCCACTTGATCCTGTCGAGCACGCCCTGAGAATGACCGTGAGAAGAATCGATGAGCAAAACGTCTACACCTGCCTCGACCAAAGCCTGAGCACGCTCCTCATTGTTACCGGGACCTGCTCCTATGGCTGCGCCCACACGCAGACGTCCCAAGGCATCACGGCAGGCATTTGGCTTGTTGGAGGATTTTTGGAAATCCTTGACGGTGATCAGTCCTTTAAGACGGAAAGCATCGTCCACCACCAAAACTTTCTCGATGCGATGCTGTTGCATTAAAGCCTGCACGTGTTCACGTGAAGAATTTTCCCTTACGGTGATCAAACGATCTTTAGGAGTCATGCAAGCTACAACTTTAGTCTTACCGTCAACGACGAAACGTACGTCGCGACCGGTAATGATACCCAAGAGATTGTCTTTTTCATCGATTACCGGAAAGCCTGCAAAACCGTATTTTGCAGCCATGGCACGTACATCGTTGATTGAAGCATCAGGGTGTACGGTTACAGGACGGGTAACCATACCGCTTTCGTAACGTTTGACGCGCTGCACTTCTTCAGCCTGACGCTCAATTGACATGTTCTTGTGAATAAATCCAATACCGCCTTCCTGAGCCAAAGCAATAGCCAGATTGGACTCGGTAACGGTATCCATGGCCGATGAGATCATCGGAATGTTCATGGTAATATTGGAGGTCAGCCTGGTGCGCAAATCCGCAGTATTGGGCAGGACGGTTGAGTGTGCAGGAACAAGCAGAAGATCATCGAAAGTAAGAGCTTCTTCAACAATACGCAACATATAGTCTCCGAATAAGCGAGGGGGTGAAATTTAATCGGGCATTTTAACACTTTCACTTACTTTTGCGTTGAAGATCGCTAAATTCTGTTTGCAAGTTAGCTTAATCTATACCATTCTCCTACACTCTTTTAATAAATCGGGAAGTAATGTTCTTCCCGATATGATCTAAAAACTACACTCTATTTGGCTTTTTCTTTTTTATTGCCCTGTGTTTCTTTCTTACGTTTGATAAATACCGTTGCCAAAGGAGGCAAATCAAGCACGATGGAGTGGTACTGAGACTGCCATGAGATATTTGAAGCCTCAATTACATCAGTGCCGGTACCGTACCCTGATCCCCAGTATTCTTTATCATCGGTATTTAACACCACCTGATAAGTCCCGGGTTTCGGCACTCCCAAACGGTAAGCTATATACGGAACCGGTGTCATGTTGGAAACGGCAATAATTTCATCATCGCCGTCAGTCCTGAGCATGGCAAAGATACTGTGCTCGGCATCATTGACATCGAGCCAGGCAAAGGCTTTGGGATCATAATCATTGCGCCACAGGCAGGGATCGCCGGTATAAAGGGTATTCAGATCACGCACCAGTTTTTGAATGCCCTGATGCTTCTCATAGCGCAATAACCACCAATCCAACTGAGCATCGACATTCCATTCGGATCCCTGACCGAATTCCGATCCCATAAATTGTAATTTTTTCCCGGGATGGGCATACTGGAATCCTAAATATGCTCTGAGATTTGCCGCCTGCTGCCATTCATCACCCGGCATCTTATACAGCAAAGAATGTTTGCCGTGAGTAACCTCATCATGGGAGATCGAGAGTATAAAGTTCTCGTTGTAGGCATAGATCATCGAAAACGACATCTCTCCGTGGTGATATTTTCTGAAGAATGGATCGGTACTCATATAATCGAGCGAATCATGCATCCATCCCATGTTCCACTTAAACCCAAATCCCAATCCGCCTGTATACGTGGGACGGGAAACACCGGTAAACGCAGTAGATTCCTCAGCTATAGTCATAGCCTGCGGATAGTTACGGTAAACCTCTTCGTTAAACCATTTTAAGAAACTTACCGCCTCATAATTGATGTTACCGCCGTCGACATTGGGTACCCATTCCCCTGCTTTTCTTGAATAATCCCAATAAAGCATCGACGCTACGGCATCCACACGCAAACCGTCAATATGGTAGTAATCAAGCCAGATCAAAGCAGAAGCTATCAAAAAACGCCTTACCGTATCACGGCCGAAATCATAAATCAGCGAATTCCAGTCAGGATGCCAGCCTCGGCGGGGATCCTCATACTCATATACGCAGGTTCCGTCAAAACGGGCAAGGCCGAAAGCATCTGTAGGAAAATGCGCCGGCACCCAGTCTAAGATCACACCGATGCCGTTTTGATGCATGGTATCGACGAAATACTTAAAATCATCAGGTGTGCCGTAACGACTGGTAGGAGCAAAAAGACCGGTAGGCTGATAACCCCAAGAGCCGTTGAAAGGATGCTCCATCACCGGCATAAGCTCGACGTGGGTATATCCCATGTCTTTAACATATTTGGTAAGCTCTTTTGCCATTTCACGATAAGTCAAAGGCTTATCCTGATCATCGTGTTTCCATGAGCCAAAATGCAATTCATAGATGGTGACAGGACGTTTTAATTTGTCGTTTAACTGTGATTTCACCCATTCATCATCATGCCATTTATAGGTGGTCTGATCGGTAACGATGGATGCAAATGAAGGATACTGCTCATGGAAGAATCCTACCGGATCTGCTTTATGCGGCAAACGGTTACCGTTTAAGTCTTTAATTTCAAATTTATAGCGCTGCCCCGCTCCAAGTCCCGGAACAAACAATACCCAGTTACCAAGAAGCGATCTGGCCATGGGATGGCGACGGCCGTCCCAGAAGTTGAAATCTCCTATTACCGACACGCAGGTAGCAGAAGGAGCATAAACTACGAAC
>CALBLB010000187.1 GCA_937896115.1 uncultured Succinatimonas sp. | reverse complement strand
GTTTAAAACGGGAGCAAACTATGGCTCCTGAGGCAATGCCGGGAATAGCAGAGATGGTTTTACCAAAGAAGTCCTTGTTTTTTACCACCACGTTCATAACCCCGAGTGCTTTACCGCCGGCTTTGGAGGCAGCGTAATCGTCGCCTGCTTTTTCAATATTCACTCTGAACACAATCTTCAACACGATCATGGTTATGAGCAAAGAGCATACGGCAAAAGGATAAGCCATGGCATAAGCAGAAGGAACTACAGCAGGATCAAATCCTTCAGGGACTTCATCACCAAATGCAGCAGCCATATCGCCTATCATTGAGGTTCCGGCACCTAAAGCTGGAGTATTGGTAATTGCGCCGGTATACATACCGATCATGGCATCCACGGGAACGATGCCGCAGAAGAACATGATCATGGCGATTGAACATCCGCCGACAATGATCAACACGGCCCACATGATGAGCTTAACACCCTGTCCGCGCAAAGAGCTGAAGAAACTCGGGCCTACTTTGATACCGATGGCGTAGACAAAGAGGATCAAACCGAATTCCTGCACAAAATGCAGAATGCTACCTTCGGTGGTAGCCCCTCCTTCAGGAGCGGTAACGTTAAAGCCAAAATAAACGTGTGCAAAATGTCCGACGATGATGCCGGAGAAAAGCACGCCGCCTATTCCAAGACCTACGCCTTTGTACTTGACTTGACCGAGCAAAATACCCAGCACGGCACCAAGCGAGACGGTCAATATGATGAAAGCAATGGACGACATATTTTTCCGAAGATGAAATGAAAAAAATTAAAAAAAAGCGGGCTCAAAGCTCCCACTCCCAGCCCTTGCGGACAGATCCTGAATATTTTACCACCATTTTAAGCATACTGATTTGCAAAGTTATCCCCGTCGTCCCAGGGGACACAGATAAACGGTACTTTATTTCTTATTAACTGTTATAAACAGATAATTATTTTAATAAACTTATTTCTATAAAACTTTTACAGTTTATCATTGCCTGCTTGACCTTACTTAATTTAATTAAGTATCAATAAATTAACTGTATAGAAAAATATTTACATAAATATGTAAAAAAGTATCAGTACGATCTATAATCTTGTATGTTTGATTAAACTAACAAGCAAAGGGAGAGTTATATGACGTCGGGGATCATGATCACTTATCCAAAGGCGTTTGCTCTGAACTTTATGGGAAGAGCTCCTGCATGGTATAAAGGAGTAATTTTATTTTTTTTACTTTTAAATCCTTTAGTTGCTAAATTTAGTGTTGTATGTGCAGGCTGGCTTTTGATTGCTGAATTTATTTTTTCCCTGGCCATGGCTTTGGACAGCTACCCTTTGATGTCCGGCGGACTTTTAGTGATGGAGGCTTGTTTCTTAGGATTGTGCGATATGCATGAAGTAACGGCGGAAATCGGGGCTAACCTTGAAGTGCTGTTGCTCATTATGTTTATGGTCGCCGGCATCAGTTTCATCCGTGATTTTTTACTTTTCATCTTTACCAGGCTTTTGGTAAAGGTTCGTTCAAGGATTTTTTTAGCTTTTTTATTTTGTTTTTTGTGCGGCTCTGTTTCTGCATTCATGGACGCACTTACGGTGCTGGCCATCATTATTTCTACAGCTATAGGTCTTTATGATCTGTACCTTAGGACGATCTCAGGCAGCGAACTTGCTGCAACTTCACGTGATGATGCTTTGCTACCGGAAGATAAATTGCATG
>CALBLB010000186.1 GCA_937896115.1 uncultured Succinatimonas sp. | reverse complement strand
TGATTAAAAAACTTCAAAAATACGAATAGTCAGATTGCTAGAGATCGCTTACATGTTTTTTTTCTCCACTACCTCCTCTTTCCTCCTCTCACTACATTCTTTCCCCCTGTCTGCCTTCCTGCTACAGCTCACTGCCGGCTTTGACAAAAACAGACACTCACAGTTCAAAGCTTTGCAACGATTCAAACCCGAATTCCTGCACCATACGTTTTCTGTCTTCAGGATGAGCCAGCACACCGGTAAAAAAAGCTTTTGCTCCTGTAGGAGCTGTCAGATATTTTTCTTCCTTCAACTCGGATAAAACCTGTCTTACCCTTCTGCCGATAGCTTTTCCGCTGTCGATAAACGTTACCTCGGGCAAAAATTTTTTTAAAACATCAACCACAAAAGGGTAATGAGTACACCCTAATACTATGACATCAGGTTTTTCACTTTCACCCATATCCAAAATCGGTTTAACCACTTTTTCGATGCTTTTCTCATCGATTTGACCGGTTAACAAACGATTTTCAGCAATGCTTGCCAATATCGGAGAAGGTATTCCAATTATTTTGCAATCTGCGGCAAAATTTCTGATGAGATTTCGTGTGTATTGCCGATGTACGGTACCGGGAGTTGCCATAAGGCCGATGATCTTTTTTTTTGACAGCCTCGCTGCAGGCTTGATAGCAGGCACTACACCGACAACAGGAATATCAAGGGCAGCGCGAACTTCAGGTAAAACCAAGGTACTTGCCGTATTGCAGGCGATCACTACTGCACATATTCCAAATTGCCTAGTAGCTTTTTTAAGCAAAGCGGTTACCCGTTGCTCTAAGAAACTTTCTGTCTTTGTTCCGTAAGGAAAGCATTCGTTATCAAAAAGATAATACCCCTCCATTGTCGGATTGGCTTCTTTAACATCCCTGTACACAGACAATCCGCCTACACCTGAATCAAAGAAAAGGACCCTTTTAACCTTAGTGCAGACTGTGTTTTTCATCGCTATAATCTGTCCAAAATTTTTAACCGGAGAAAATATGCTCGAACCGTTACTTTACACAGTCGATCCCGAGAATTATCCGCTATATCTTAAAGAAAAAGTTGAAAAAGCACTTAATCTCTTCAAGAAGTGTGGAATTGCCCACCCAGCTGCCGAGATCCATGCTTCAGCTCCTTCAAACTTCCGCAGTCGCTGTGAATTCGGAATTTTCAAAGAAGGGGATAGTTTTTCCTATGCCATGTACAAAGGGAAAGGCAACAATCGCGAGCGCATTCTGCTCAAAGAATTTCCTATGGCTACCGTTGCCACCAATCATGTCATGAAACTATTGCTGGAAGTGCTTCCGCACAATGAAGAGTTATACCGCAGACTTTTCAGCATAGAGTTTTTGACCTCACGTACACAAGAGAGTGTGATTTCCCTCAATTATCATCGTAAACTTGACGAAGATCTTTGGAAGGAAGCTGCTCTAAAACTTAAAGAAAATCTTAAAGATTCTGGGATTACTTGTAATTTTGTGGGGCGAGCCCGCAAACAAATGGTAGTTGCATCAGCTGATCACATAACAGAAAGTCTGCTTACCGATGACGGTCACGAATTTAAGCTTAAAGAAGTGATCGGCACTTTCTCTCAGCCGAATGCCCAAGTTGCAGGACACATGGTTTCTTTTGCCAGATCCTGTTGTTCTGACACTAAGGATCGTGATCTTATCGAACTTTATTGCGGCAGCGGAACTTTTACCGTATGCCTTGCTGATCTTTTCAGAAAAGCATTTGCTACGGAAGTAGCCAGGATCCCTACCCAAACAGCTTTTGAAAATTTGAAATTAAACAATCTGTCCAATGTAAAACTGGCTAGGTTGAGTGCTGACGAGGTTGCCGAGGCTTTATCAGGAGTACGAGAATTTTTCAGATTAAAAGAAGCTAAAGTGACATTATCTGATTACGATTTTTCTACTTTACTGATCGATCCCCCTCGTTGCGGTTTATGCGATGAAAAAGCTCTGGAATTTACCTCACGGTTTGACAAAGTGATCTACATTTCCTGCAACCCGGAAACCCTGTGTTCGGATCTTGGTTATCTGACCAAAACCCATCGTGTCTCAAGATTGGCATTTTTCGACCAATTCCCATATACACCGCATCTTGAAAGCGGAGTATTACTCGAAAAAATTTAGGAAAATGATCAATTAAGGCCCGCTTTCTGCAAAGGAAGCGAGCCTTTTCTCTGTTTAGAAGTCTTTAATCTTCCATGTAGTGCTCAGGAAGAGGGAATTTGGCAACACCGCTCTTTACCGCAGCTTCTGCAACTGCTTTTGACACTTTTTTCAAAAGGCGGGGATCCATAGGCTTGGGGATCACATAGTCAGGGCCAAATTCAAGGTGATCAACTTCAGCTGCCTTAATCACAGCCTCGGGTACCGGCTCTTTAGCCAAATCACGCATGGCGTTCATAGCGGCCTTTTCCATCTCTTCATTGATGCAGGTGGCACGTACGTCCAGAGCACCGCGGAACAAATAAGGGAAACACAGCACGTTATTGATCTGATTAGGATAATCAGAACGACCTGTACCCATAATGATATCAGGACGTAACTTACTCACCACAGCAGGATCAACTTCCGGATCTGGATTCGAGCAGGCAAAGATCACAGCCTTGGGAGCCATTTCCTTAACATCTTCCTCGGTAACCAGCCCCGGTCCTGAAACCCCCAGCATAACGTCGGCATCCTTCAAAGCCTCTTCCAAAGTTCTGGGCCCTGCATCGTTAATGAAACGAGGCTTTTCGCCGTTGTTGTACTGAGGTCTATCCGATCTGATCACTCCGTGACGATCGATCATAAAGAAGTTCTCTTTTTTGGCACCGCACTTGATAAGGAAATCCGAACAGGCAATACCGGCAGCTCCGGCTCCTACGCATACGACCTTGCAGTCTTCTATCTTTTTACCCTGCAATTCAACAGCGTTAAGAATACCTGCAGTAGTCACGATAGCCGTACCGTGCTGATCATCGTGGAAAATAGGTACATGACATCTTTTTATAAGTTCGCGCTCGATGATAAAACACTCAGGAGCTTTGATATCTTCAAGGTTGATACCGCCGAAAGTATCGGCTATACATTCCACGGTAGTAATAAATTCGTCAACACTCTTGTTTTTAACTTCAATATCAATTGCATTGATCCCGGCAAAACGGTTAAAAAGCAGAGCTTTACCTTCCATAACCGGTTTTGAAGCCAAGGGTCCTAAATTTCCCAATCCCAAAATTGCCGTTCCGTTGGAAATAATGGCAACACTGTTGCCTTTGCCGGTGTAGCGATAAGCCAGCTCCGGATCACGGGCAATTTCTTTTACGGGTTCACCTACTCCGGGACTGTAAGCCAGTGTCAGATCGTCTGCAGTCTCGGCAGGCTTGGTAATTACAACTTTGATCTTCCCGGGAACAGGGAACTCATGATAGGCAAGAGCGCGGTCATGGAGTTTCTGACGATCGTGATCCACTTTTACACCTCGGTAAATAACACGCCAGTTACGGCTAAAATACATAGTTATCTTGTCAACAACTCTGAGTGTAACAGAGTTTTTGAGGTGCGGTTACAATCGATTACGGACTTATTGAAAAACTTTGATCAAGTGATAAGTTTTTTTAGAATCTATTGAATTATCAAGAATAAAAAAGTGGCTGAAATTTACATTCCCGCCACTTTTCCGTGCAAATTTGTGCAAATGCACTATTTACAGACGAATTATTTCTTCTCGCCGACTTTGAAAGCGCTGAAAGCACCGAAGCGCTTCTTGAAGGCTTCAACGCGTCCGCCGGTATCAACGATCTTCTGCTTGCCGGTATAGAAAGGGTGGCACTTAGAGCAGACGTCGATGTTAAGATCATGACCGACAGTGCTGCGGATCTTGAAAGTATTGCCGCAGGAGCACTTGACGTTCACTTCTTCGTACTTAGGATGGATATTCTCTTTCATTTGGACCTCTGATGTGCATCGCACTTCCGACCGCATATGCGTCGGACACCATGCACAATATGAAAAAAAGCCGTGCTATGATAATTCAAAGCGATAACGCATGCAAGCGCAAAAAAAACATTAATCCGGCTTAAAAATCATATCTTTTCAAGAAACACAAGGCATCATCAAGTGACATCAGGTTGTTCTGTTCTTATCACCGTAGCGGTAAACCGGGCGGTGAACACCGAATTTACCTATGTTCTGAACACTTTCTGTGGCAACGAAATTATAGGCGCCAGGGTCAAGGTTCCTTTGGCTCACACTGAAGTCACCGGTGTCATTACGGGTATTCTGGATAAATCTGCCTGTCCAATCCCGCTTGAAAAAATAAAATCAGCAAAACTTTTGGATAAAAAAGGGATCATTCCAAAAGACATAGCTTCAGTACTGAAATTTGGCTCCGACTACTACCATTACCCTCTTGGGCAGTGCTACGGAACTGCTCTTCCCAAAAAACTGCGTGACGGCGAACCCTGCTCTTATGAAGAAATACCAGGAATAAAACTTTGCGCTGCTTTTGATCTGAAAAAAGCAGAAAACCTTCGTTCTGCGGGACAAAAAGAAATCATTGAAATTTTAAAAGACGGTCCTGCAAGAAGAAAAGAACTAAGAGAACGCGGTTTTTCATCTCAACAGGAAAGTTCACTGGTAAAAAAAGGATTGGCAGAATTCTGCGACCTCAATATACCTTCCCCTCCTTGGCAGCAGTTATCAGGAAAACTATTGCGGCAAACTCCGCCTGTTCCGAATGAAGAACAACAACAAGCTATCGATGCCGTATGTTCCTGCAAAGGATCAGAAGTATTCTTACTTAACGGCGTTACCGGATCTGGGAAAACCGAAGTTTATCTGCGCATTATTGAACACGTGTTAAATCAAGGCAAAGCCGTATTGCTCTTGGTTCCTGAAATTGCATTGACTCCTCAGACTTTCGAGCGGTTTTACCGTCGTTTCAACGTCCCGGTGTCATCGATGCATTCACAACTGTCAGACAGGGAACGTCTGGATGCCTACATCGACATGCTAAGTCAGCGTTCAGCCATATTGATAGGGACCAGAACGGCTCTGTTTACCCCTATTCCGCATCTTGGTCTCATAGTGCTTGACGAAGAACATGATACTTCTTTTAAACAAACCGACGGTTTTCGTTACCACGCCAGATCTCTTGCCATAATACGCGCCAAAATCTGCAATTGTCCTGTAGTACTGGGATCAGCCACTCCAAGCCTTGAAAGTTTCTACAATGTTTTCCGCGGAACCTACCGCATGCTGCGTCTTACCGTACGCGCAGGCGGTGCTCAACTGCCTGAAATAAGTTTAATTGATTTGCGTGAGGAACCCTTAAGCCCCGGGCTTAAAGCCGGAATAGGCGAAAAATTGGAAATGGAAATGGGAGAGGAAACGGTACGCGGCAATCAGGTTCTGCTGTTTTTAAACCGCCGCGGGTACTCGCATCATCTGCTCTGTCACCGTTGCGGACACGTCTTTTCGTGTCCCTCATGTGACAATCCTCTTACCGTACACAGAGCCTTAGGAAGGCTCAAATGTCATATCTGTGAATATCAAGAACGCATTCCTCTGGTATGCCCTGTTTGCGGAGAAAAAAATCTTATGGAAACAGGATTTGGTACCGAACAAACCGAAGAATTTTTACATATGCGCTATCCTGATTTAGGAATAGAACGTATAGATCGCGATACCGTTACTACCAAGGCTCAGCTTGAAAGCCGGCTCGATCGCATCCGATCCGGACAAAGCAGCATCCTCTTAGGAACCCAAATGATCGCCAAAGGTCATGATTTTCCAAATGTTACTTTGGTAGGGATCATCGATTTGGATTCAAACCTGTTCTCCGACGATTTTCGTGCTCAGGAATATTCGGCACAACTTTTAACTCAGGTAGCAGGTCGAGCAGGACGGGCAAAGAAACGCGGCAGGGTATTAATTCAAACCCATCATCCTGACAATTTGCTGGTAAACAACCTGATAGATCCGAACATAAGTTACGAACAGGTAGCCCAATTACTGCTTGCAACCAGACGTTCGATGAATTTGCCTCCGTACAGTTATCAGGCCTTTTTACTCACCAACAGCCGGGATCGGGTCAAAGCTTTTGATTTTTTAAGTGCCGTAATGCAAAAAGCCGAAAACATCCTTGATAATTATCCTGCGCTCGTCGTAACTCCGGTGTTGTCTGATAAAATGGAAAAACGCCAAAACCGCTATCACTTCCACGTACTGATAACGGCCAACGATCGTACTCAGCTTTCTGGATTCATAAAAACGGTTTTGGATTTTGCAAAAAACGAGTGTGTCAGCGGCGATGTCCGCTTTGCTGTGGAAGTCGATCCAATCATGATGTACTGAATTATTGATGACTTCCGCTTTTTTGCGTCTGCCGAGCCATTCGAATCTCAAGTTTACAAACTAAAGCAATACAACCAATTCTAATGAAAGACTATATTCAGAACCTGCTAAAAGTTGCGGTTAAAAAGATCGACATTGCCCACGATATCCCTGCTGAAATGCTCCAGAAGATCCGAGTTGATCGCACCAAAGATCGTGCCCACGGTGATTTTGCAACCAACGCCGCCATGATGTTTGCAAAAAATTTACATAAAAAACCCATAGACATAGCCCACGAAATCATCTCGGCTCTGGAAAACGATCCGCGCATTGCTAAAGTGGAGATTGCAGGTCCCGGATTTATCAACTTTTTCGTAAATCAGGAACACACCGCCGACTCCTTAGCCGAAATGGCTGCCGATGATCGTCTCGGTGTTCCAAAAATCAAGTCCCCTCAAAACATAGTAGTCGATTACTCAGCACCTAACGTAGCCAAAGAAATGGCCGTACACCATCTGCGTTCCACCGTAATAGGCGATGCCGTAGTAAGAGTGCTGGAATTTTTAGGAAATAAAGTGATCCGTGCCAACCATATCGGTGACTGGGGTACACAATTCGGCATGCTCATAGCGTACCTTGAGAAAAAAGAAAATGAATCCGGGCAAGGCATGGATCTGAGCGACTTTGAAGCTTTTTACCGTGAAGCCAAGGAATGCTACGATCAAGACGAAGAATTCGCTGTCAAGGCCCGCCATTACGTGGTGTTACTCCAAGGCGGTGACGAGTACTGCCGCAAGATGTGGAAAAAACTCGTCAATATGACCATGGATCAAAACCAAAAACTTTACGATCGTCTAGATGTAACTTTAAAACCTGAAAACATTATGGGTGAAAGCCTTTATAACAGCATGTTACCAGGCATAGTCCAGGATCTCATTGACAAGGGAATAGCTGTTGAAGATCACGGAGCGATTGTCGTCTACCTGCCGCAGTTTAAAAATAAGGAAGGCGAACCTCTGGGCAATATCATACGCAAAAAAGACGGCGGATATCTGTATACCACCACTGACATCGCCTGCATTAAATACCGTACTGAAACATTGCATGCAGACCGCATCATCTATTTTACCGACTCAAGACAGCATCAACACCTTGAAACAGTCTGGGCTATCTGTCGCAAAGCCGGTTACTGCCCTGACTCAGTATCATTGGAACACTGCCCGTTCGGTATGATGCTTGGCAAAGACGGTCGTCCGTTTAAAACCCGTTCAGGCGGTACCGTAAAATTGCGCGACGTTTTGGACGAAGCAGAAAATCGTGTTGAACAACTGTTGCAACAACGCGGCTCCAATTTGGAAGGAGAAGAACGTCGTCAAGTGGTACACAACATTGCCATCGGTGCCGTCAAATATGCCGATCTGTCTAAAAACCGTACCACCGACTATATCTTTGATTGGGATCAGATGCTCTCATTCGACGGCAATACTGCACCTTATCTGCAATACGCTTACAGCCGTATCCGCGCAATTTTCAGAAAAGCCAGCGATACTCCGGGCAAAATAATCATCAAGGACGAAGCAGAAGACAAACTCTCAGCCAAACTTCAAAGTTTTGCCGAAACCGTAAATACGGTAGGGCAAAAGGGATTGCCTAACCTCTTATGCAATTACCTCTTTGAGCTTGCCGAATGCTATATGCATTTTTATGAAAAATGCCCGATCTTAAAAGAGGGAGTAGACGCTGAAACTCGTAAGAGTCGTTTGGCTTTAAGCGCTCTGACTGCATCCGTACTCAAGCAAGGTTTGAATCTTTTGGGTATTAACGTCATGGAGCAAATGTAATTTATGCAAAGAAACACCCGCTCAGCCGGTGTCAAACAACAGCGCCAAGAGATCTTAAAACGCGGTTTGATAGGCATAATCTGTGTACTGGCTTTGGCTTTTGCCGTATCGTTTATAGGCGGAGGAGATAACCAGCCGTCACAAAACGATACTCCCAAATCAGATGAAACGACCTCGCTCGATACAGATGCGCTTCTAAACGGAGACGCCCAACAACCTGTTCAAAATACGCAACAGATCCCGGCAAGCCGCAGATTTGATTACCAAGGCGGCGGAGATGCTTCAGCCCCGATCGCGCCTTCATCAGAGAACGTTGCAAACAGCCAACAACCTGCTGTACCTGATGATCCGTCTTCACAGATAACAACTTTACCTGCAAAAGACGGAGCTCCGGTGGACGCTTTTATGGAAGAAGGTCCTGCGTATCAAAACGACGATACTGTTGAAAAAACAGTGCCGGATACAGCTCAGACGACTACAGTCCCGAGTCAGCCTCAGGTACAGGATACCCATGTAACACCCGAGCAACCGGACAAAAATCCTGCAACTGCAAATGAACAAAAACCGGCATCGACCAAAGCGTCTCTTTACTGCGGAAATTACCCGTCCTCAGCCAAAGCAGAAGAGCAAAAAGCCATTATGGCGTTTCAAGGTCTTGCTTCGACAGTAGTTCGTCGCAACGGAGCTTACTCGTTAAAACTCGGTCCTTATAAAAATCGCGACCGGGCGAAAACTGCATTCAAAGATTTAGATGCAAAAGGTCTGGTCACCGAGTGCTCTCTTGAAAATGAGTGATTGCGTAGCTATATATTGTCTGTTCAAACGAATGTCCACGAACGTGAAAAATTAGGAAAGTTTTTTAATGACAACAATCGTAACCGTACGCCGCAACGGCGTAGTAGCCATGGCTGGTGACGGACAGGTAACCATGGGACAAAGCACCATACTAAAAAGTAATGCCATCAAGGTACGCAAAGTGTTTCATGGCAAGGTGATCGCCGGATTTGCAGGTTCTACAGCCGATGCTTTTACTCTGTTGGATCTCTTTGAAAAAAAACTTGAAGAACATCAGGGAATTTTAGAAAGAGCCTGTATCGAATTGGCAAAACTTTGGCGTAGTGATCGTGCTCTACGTAAATTAGAAGCAGTGATCATTGTTGCGGACAAACGGGCCTCTTACATGATCACGGGAACAGGTGATGTTGTCATTATGGATGATGACATCCTTGCGACGGGATCCGGCGGAAACTACGCTTTGGCTGCAGCTCGTGCTCTGGTACGCAATACCGATCTCGGAGCAGAAGACATTGTCAAACAGGCTCTGAGCATAGCTTCGGAGATCTGTGTCTTCACTGACTCCTACCAAACCATAGAAACATTAGAATCGGAACGTTGAACATGTCAGAACTTACCCCCCGCGAAATAGTCAATGAATTAAATCGCTTTATCATCGGTCAGGATGAAGCGAAAAAATCGGTGGCCATTGCCCTGCGTAATCGTTGGCGTCGTATGCAGGTCACTCCGGATTTAAGGAGCGAAATCGTCCCTAAAAATATCCTGATGATAGGTCCCACCGGCGTCGGTAAAACAGAAATAGCAAGACGTCTTGCAAAACTTGCCAAAGCACCTTTTATTAAAGTTGAAGCTACTAAATACACCGAAGTAGGTTATGTAGGCAAAGACGTTGAATCCATGATCCGTGATTTGGCCGACGTGGCCTTAAAAATGGTCAAGGATGATGCCTTTAAACAAAACAAAGAACGGGCCGAAGATTTGGCTGAAGAACGAATTCTCGACATATTAGTTCCGCCCAAATCAGACGAAACGGAGGAAGAGAAAGCCCAAAGTGCCGCCCGCCAAATGTTCCGTAAGAAATTCCGTGAAGGATCTTTAGACGATACTGAAATAGAAATCAATGTTCAGCGTCAAAACGATGAGCCGCGTGACGGTGCTATCGAATTTATCGGCGGATTCGGTTCACAGGAAATGAATGATCAGCTTGAAAACCTTTTCTCAAGCTTAAATTCCCGTAAGAACACCCCAAAACGCATGAAAGTTAAGGATGCGTTCAAAGCTTTGACTGACGAGGAAGCCGCAAAACTTACAAAAACTTCCGACTTAAAAAGAGCTGCAGTCGAACTTTGCGAAAATAACGGAATAGTCTTCATCGACGAAATCGATAAGATCTGTCAGGACGGAGCTCACGACTCAGGTCAAGTCTCCCGTCAGGGTGTGCAACGTGATCTGTTGCCTCTTATCGAAGGTAGCAACGTACGAACCAAAATCGGTATGGTTAAAACCGATCACATACTTTTTATAGCATCAGGAGCATTCCAACTCTCAAAGCCTTCGGATCTGATCCCGGAACTGCAAGGAAGACTGCCTATACGCGTAGAGCTCAAAGCTTTAACAGCACGAGATTTTGAACGCATTCTGACTGAACCTCATAATTCGTTGGTTCGCCAGTACGAATTGCTCATGGCATCTGATCATGTCAAATTAACTTTTGACGAAAGTGCGGTAAAACGCATTGCAGAAGATGCTTACAGCGTTAATGAACGCACTGAAAACATCGGTGCCCGCAGACTTCATACCTTAATGGAAAAAATCGTAGAAGAGATCTCGTTTACAGCTCCTGAGCATCCCGGAGAAGAAATCGTGATCGATGCCAAGTACGTTGACGAGCGCTTGAAAGATCTGGTTTCAAACGAAGATCTTAGCAGGTACATTCTTTAATGGAAGAACAAAAAGACAGCATGACGCCCAAAGAGCAAATGCTCATTGGGCAATTGCAGGAACTCCTAAGTGCTGCGGAAAAAACAGCCACAGCACTTAGAAACACACGTGAAGAACTTGACGATCGTGAACGTGAAACTGCGGCTTTACGTCGTTCGATGATAGAACTGAAAGAAGAGAATCAACATCTGCGCGAAGTACTTCAAACATGGCGTCAACGTTTGGATGCCGTTCTTTCACAATTGAAAGCATTGAATTAAGTATTGTTATTGTGAGATTTTCTGTTTAGTTCAATCTCGGCTCCATAGAGGCGATCCGATCTCCATAAAACGCCGCTGTGCTGTAAACCAAAGCCTTTTCCTTCTTTAAAGAAAATCTCAAAGAGTTATCCCATCCTATATGTTTGCCTTTTAGCGGCAATACCGGAGTTTATTAAGCGACTCCGGTATTCAATGATCATATGGATTCAGTTGTGAGATCTTTCTTTCAGACTGCCCCTACCGAGCCGTCATGCTCCTTGAGTTTTTGTTTAAATTCGTCAAGTT
>CALBLB010000185.1 GCA_937896115.1 uncultured Succinatimonas sp. | reverse complement strand
CTTATTCAAGTTTATAGGGAAAATAAAAAGATCAGTGGTCGGTGATACAAGATTCGAACTTGTGACCCTCTGTACCCAAAACAGATGCGCTACCAGGCTGCGCTAATCACCGACGCGGCATATTCTAAGTATTTACCTTAGTAAAATCAAGTAATTTTAAGCCTGCGGTAAAAAAATATTATTTTTCAATGCTGTTTGCAGGCATTGCAGTTACTGCAACCGTTGCAGATAAGCTTGAAACTGCAATCGGAACACTTTTTACTCCAGTGTTTTTCGTGCCAGCCTTCGTCAAAAAGATCGGTTTGAAGCGTATGCAGTTTCCAGTCAATGCCTTTGCCGGCAAACTGCAACCCCGACTTAAAGGCCATGAGATTTTGCAATTCTTTGCTTTTTAAAGTGTAGATCTTGCCGTCTTTTTCAAATTTGGTTCCGGTTTCCATGAAGCAAAACTGGACGTTGTAGCTTCGGCATTCCTCAAAGAGTGCTTTGACCCATGCGTATTTTAGTACCCGCGCGCCGTCGTAATTTTCGCCTCCTGCGATCACTTGCTCGATGAAGCCTGCTTTAAGATATTTCTCAATACTTATGGGACCTATGAAGGGCGCGGCCACCACGCCTTTGTGTTTAAAGGGCAATGAAGAGAGGATCTCAAGTCTTTCGTCGGCGCGCAGCTGGTTTTCAGTCGAGACGCTTAAGAGTACGTTCTCCCATCCGTCATTCCAATTTTCAGGAAGGCATTCTGCCACTCTCTCCGGGCGTTTGGTCAAAAGTAAAAAAGCCACGTCGGGACGCTCGCGTATGATCTCCCAAGCATCATCTCGCCAAGGATCGGCTTCTTGTAAAAAGAAATCCGAGGTAAGGCATACGCGCAACTGTTCACCGCTTTTTACCTTGTAATTGCCTTTAAGATCGCGTTGCAAAGGGTAGTCAAAATTATTTTTGACACGGTATATCTTGGATCCGTCGGCATTGCGCATTTTATCCAAGTAAAACATATAGCAATGACGACAGCCTTCGCTTTTTTTCTTACATCCGTGCCAAGGATTCCAGATATCGCGCATGATTTTACCGACGAGAAAAAAGCAGTTTATTTAAGCGGCCCTTTTAACATCATCAGACATTTCTTGCAGTCAAAGAGCAACTTAAACCGGCTCTTGCCGATCTCAAGATAAAGATCCTGTGGTCTTACCTTGTCACGCAGCGGACAGAGCTTGAAGCAATAGCGCAGACAATGCTTTGAAGTAAGCACGATCTCCTCATCATGTACTCTCTTGGTTTCATAGGCCGGTACTGCTTCTTGAGCTCCGTGGGTTAAATAGAAATTTTTGGCACTTTCGTTATAGATGTTGGCATTAAAGCCAAGCTCCTGCTCGGATACGGGCAAATTAGGAATTGCATCGAGTTTATGCTCAGTGATGCTCTTTCTCATAAGTTTGCCTGCATAAAGTTTGGCGATGAGATTGCGTCTTAAACCGTTTAACAGGCTTTGGGGGATAAAGTAGTGATGATTTAAATTAAGCTTCAAATCTTTTAAGGCGTATACGGAATCACCAAGGCGTGAAAGCTTAGATTGCAGGTTGCTTTGCAACTTGTCAAAGTCTTTGGCTGTCTGCGCTTGCTCAAGCTTTAATAAAACTTCTGCGTGATCGCCGCTTTCATCCTTGCCTTCAAGCACTACCTCACCGTCTTTTTCCGTATAGGCAAGGTTTAGGGCAAGTTTTCTGATGCTTGAACGGCCTTCTAAGCTTTTTTCAAATTCTGCATCTTTGTTGCGGTAGAAAACGGTGTTGGGAGAGATCTTAGGAAGCTCCTGAAAGATCTCGGCAGTATCTTGATTTTTTACCAGGCTTACGCGAAAACCTTCAAGATCTCCTGATTTCTGATAATAGTTTAGGGAATCTCCGTTATGCAGAGCAACGTTCTTGAATAATTTAAAGGTAAGATCGTGCCCCTGCTGTTTTACAAGCTTGCCTATCTTTACTCCCACAAACCCGGGAGCGTCAAAGTTTGCATAGTTGGCTTTTACCTCGTGGGTGTTGTATTCGGTAAAACCGCGGTTAAAACTCTTGTCAGGATCAGGAGTAAAAGTAGTTGTCGTGGTGCCGAAGGATGAGCGCATCAGATCTTGGCGTCTTTTTAAGATCTCATCGATTTTATTTCTGTAGTAAGCGGTGATATTGCGCACATAACCTACGTCTTTTAAGCGTCCTTCTATTTTAAAGGAGCTGATCCCGGCATCTATGAGTTCTTCGATATTGGCGCTTTGATTAAGATCGCGCACGGAGAGCAGATACTTATCGCGTGCAAGCACTTTTCCATGAGCATCATACAAAGATTGTTTGACGCGGCACAGTTGTGCGCATTCGCCGCGCTTGGCACTGCGTCCTGTAAC
>CALBLB010000184.1 GCA_937896115.1 uncultured Succinatimonas sp. | reverse complement strand
AAACACCTTACCCAACTTGAAGAACGCATGGCTTGGCTTGAAGATCAGCTGAACTCTCAAGGAGAAGAACTGACAAAGTCATTTGAAGAAATTGCGTGTTTAAAAAGACAGCTTGCCGATCTTGTACAAAAAAACAGCGATCCTTATATCACCAGAGCGCTGAAAGACGAAGTTCCGCCGCCTCATTATTGACCTGTTTGGTTCTCCTTATGCATGGAGATCATCAGATGCCTTCTGGGCTTTTGCCGAATTTAACTTGGAAAAGGACAGCTTCATTTGTTTGAAAGTTACCGCCTAAGCTTTCCTGATCAGCAGAGGTTCGTCGCCGATTAAAAGCTTACTGACTTAACTTTGATTATCAGCTTCGTTATCCGTTCACTGCCGCCTCTTGCTTTACATTGCCAAGCTAGATCCGCACAGCCAAACATAACCGCGGCTATAAATATCAGGCGGCGTAAATTCTTAGGATCGCTCCAGAAGATTTACCCCGCCTTATCGATAAAAATTTATGATCAGCGATGGTCAACGCGTCGTGAAATGAAATCTCCTATCCACTGGACCACTTGTACCATTACTATCAAAATCACCACGGTCGAAATCATGATCCCGGCCTGAAAACGCATATATCCGTAACGTATGGCTATGTCGCCCAAGCCGCCTCCGCCTATGGTACCGGCCATGGCAGAGCTTCCTATGATCACAATAAGCGTGAGGGTCACATTTTGTACCAACTCGGGCATTGCCTCAGGAATGAGTACGCGTCTTATGATCCGCCACGGAGACGCCCATAGACAAAGCTGCCTCAACTAAGCCGTAAGGAACCGTACGTAAAGAAGTCTCAACCAATCTTCCCAAAAAAGGTACTGTTGAAACCGTCAGCGGCACTATTGCTGCGGTAGTACCTATAGATGTACCTACCAACAATTTGGTTAACGGAATGATGGCTACCATCAGTATGATAAAAGGAACCGAGCGTAAGGCATTTACAGCTGCTCCTAAAATTTCGTAAAAGCGCGGGGAAGACCAAAAATAACCTTTGGAGGTTACCAGCAATAAAACTCCCAACGGTACCCCTAAAACCACCGAAACAAAGGTTGCCAGCAAAACCATGTACAGCGTATCCAAGGTACCGCTTGCTAAGAGTTCAACAATTTTTGCCATGGCATTTGAGCATCCCATGGACACAAGCATTTGAGAGAGCATGCCTAATTCTCCTGACTTTCATACCCCAATTTTGTAACCTTGAAAACGCGTTGTTGCAATTCGTTAATGGCATCATTAATTTGCTCAAAACTTCCTGCAATTTCCACGATCAAAATTCCCAAAGGCTCATCTTGAATATGATTAATAGAACCGCCCAAGATACTGATGGCGGCATGAGTTTTGAGCGCCGTATCCACTATTACCGGATCATTGGCCTTTTTTCCCAAAAACAAAAGCTCAAGACAGCATTTGTCGCCATCCTGATGATCCTGATGAAAATGTTTAGTTTCCAACAATTCATGCACATCATGACGTACGGCGGCCGAAACCAGGCGTTTGGTCAGCTCTTTTTTAGGAGTAGAAAAAATTTCCAGGGTAGAGCCGAGCTCCGCGATCACTCCGCCGTCCAAAACAGCCACGCGATCACAACAGGCTTTGATAACCTCCATCTGATGGGTAATTATGACTATGGTCAGCCCCAACTTATCCCGCAATTCAAGCAGTAATTTCAAAATTGAACCGGTAGTTTTGGGATCAAGCGCCGACGTAGCCTCGTCACACAGCAGGATCTTCGGATCGGTAGCCAAAGCTCTGGCAATACCTACTCGCTGTTTTTGACCTCCTGACAGTTGGGCAGGATAAGCGTCGGCCTTATCAGCAAGCCCTACCATGTCCAGGAGTTTCAATACTCGCTCTTTAATCGCTTTTTTTTCAGCCCCAGGTTCCATAGTCAAAGGAAAGGCTACATTATCGGCCACAGTCATGGAAGAAAGCAGGTTGAACTGTTGGAAAATCATGCCGATCTGGCGTCTGACTTTACGCAACTGATGCTCTGAAAGCTCAGTCATCTCAAACCCTTCCACTTCGCAGCTTCCGGAGGTAGGCCGTTCCAACATATTAATAATACGCACTAAAGTAGACTTGCCGGCCCCGGAAAGACCGATTATTCCGAAAATTTCTTTATCATGTATTTCAAGATCTATACCTTTTAAGGCCTGCACTTTTTGACCATGATCAAGTTCATAGATCTTCGTTATTTTCTGCAGTTTAATCATGCCTGACTTTATCCCAAAGCCGCGATGATGAATTAAAGCATCACGGCTAAATTCTTCATGCGGCAACTTAATTAAAAAAATCTGTTATAGTCTAAAGAATTAAACTTATACGCCTGCACAAACTCTACTCGTTTTCATTAGGCGTCCTTTTTATGGTTGCGGAGCTTTTATGAGCGACTACGTTTTAGGATCCACAAATCAAAATACTGAAAGTCAAATTCGCAGTACAAATGACCAAATGGTTAAACCGACTGTGCAAAATTCTCCGCAATCTTCAAACATCTCAGACAAAGTAAAAAGTTTACACGACAACAGCGGTATCTGCATTGATCCTGTGCAAAAAAGCGATAAAACAGACCAAGAACAAACTGTTGGAGATCCGCTACGAACAGATCTTCCGGAGGAAAATGTTCTCTCTCAAATTCCTCGTGATTTGTTTTCAAATTCGCTAAATTCG
Organism: uncultured Succinatimonas sp.; assembly: GCA_937896115.1. Classification (GTDB taxonomy): domain Bacteria; phylum Pseudomonadota; class Gammaproteobacteria; order Enterobacterales; family Succinivibrionaceae; genus Succinivibrio. Next base: position 1,259 of record CALBLB010000184.1, on the reverse strand, counting down.
GCTTCAGAAGCAGAACCTTTTTTTGCCACAGATCAAAACGATGTTTCTGAGCTTAAACAACCAACTACTGCTAACGTACACGCCGATGAAAGTCTTTTTTCACACGTGATAAAAACCAGGCAAGATAAGAGCAGAGCTAACGCCAAAGACGGAAAAAAAGGTATTTTGTCTAATAAAAAAATCAAGCTTCCTTCACAATTTCTGCTTTTTTTAAGACAACTGGTAGCTTCATTTTTTACTCACACAAATTTAGGGGCGATCATGCCCAAAACAGCATCTTATCTTGGCCCGTGCTACCCCTGCTCAATGCCCATCCCTTATTTCATTTTAGGTCTTATAAGTACCTTTCCCTTTTTCTACGGCCTTACTGTCATAATGCAGGTTCCTCATTTGCTTTCAGGCGCGTTATCCGTCACGACTTTTTTTATATTAAACGGGATCTGCGGCTTCCGCGGCATAGCAAAAATATGTGCATCTTTTTCCAATTCACGAACCGATCAGGATCTGCACAGTCTTGTCTCCGTACTTTACGTGATTTTGCTTGTAGCCTGTCTTGAAACCTTGCGGGAAGTGTGCGGTACGGATATAAGCAGAGTTCCTCTGTTTTTCGCCTCATGCTGCATGCTCAGTGCTTTAAGCGGTTGTTCGCTTTCTTTGGGACTCACGGCTGATCCGGTCAATTCTTTTGGATCTTTAAGTTTAAGAGGATTGATTTTCTCATCGATAATTACCGCCGCGGCGGTGTACTGCTCTTTTCCTCCGTTGGCAGCCACTTCGCTTATAGGTATCGCTCTGCTCTTAAGACTGCTTCTGGGAATTTATATTAATCATCAAGCCTTACTGATCTCAAGACCGATAGTATGCGGATGCCAGTTAATGGTACTCTTAGCTTTATTGCTTTATGTGATCATTGCTGCGGCAAGACATATCATTTGACCGATTTTATACTTTTGCACGTGATCTCCTGAGCACAGGAGATCTTGGTTATTTTACCTTCCCACATCCAAATCTTTTCTGCTTTTGCACAAGCCTGACAGCACACAATGCCCGCAGTCAGGCTTTCTGGCAGTACAAACCAGCCGTCCGTGATAAAGCAAACGGTGATGTGCTTCGTCCTGATACGCCAAAGGAATGATGCCTGCCAAGGCATGCTGCACGTCAAGAGCCGTTTTGCCTACACAAAGCCCTGTACGGCAACACACTCTGAAGATATGCGTGTCTACCGCTATATAAGGCTTATGATAGATAACATTCATGAT
>CALBLB010000183.1 GCA_937896115.1 uncultured Succinatimonas sp. | reverse complement strand
TTTACAAAAGAATTGCGTTTTGCAGTCGACAGATCTACATCACTGTAGTAGATCCCTTCTTCGGTGGCGCGGGCAGGATTGGTACCGTAATAATCTATGTAATTATCCGTACCTTCGGCATCGGTTGAAGGACCGACCACGCAACTACCGCCAGGAAATGCCGTTCCCATAAAAGTACCGTCAGCTTTTTTCTCGGCACCGACAAGATCTGATGAGGCTACATATACACCGCTTTGAATCACCGTAGCTTCAACTCGGCCCTTAAAACGATTGGTCCACGCCTGATTGTTATCCGCATAAGGCTTACCATCATTCACAGGCAGACCGTCATCACCTAAATGCTTGGCAGAATAATAAGCCCATGAAGTTGCCGTGGGATTTAAAATAAGTCTGGCGCCGGATGCGGCATAGTAACGTGATAATTCAGGGTAATTATAGGTATCGTAACAAATGCTTACACCGACTTTACCCCAAGGAGTGTCAAACAAAAAAGGATCAGTACCGGTTTTGCACCATACCACTTCACTGCCGAAGGGATGGATCTTTTGATATGATCCTACGATCCCCGACGGTCCAGCAACCAACACCGAATTATAGACATCGTCCGCAGCTTCACCCTTTTTCTCAGGATATCCGTAAGCTATGTAAACTCCCAATTTCTGTGCTTTCTCTGCAACGGTCTTGGCTGCTTCACCGTTTTCACTTTCTGCAAGTTTTACCTGCATACGGTCAAGTCTCTTTACATCGCCGTTTTCCATGGCATAGCCGGTAAGCACCATCTCTGGGAATACGATCATTTTCGCGCCCATTGAAGCTGCCTGCTCAGAGTACTTCAGGATCTTGGTAAGGTTAGCCTGCTTATCTCCCCACACCGGTTGCACATTCACAACGGCGATACGCAACTTATCTGAAAGTCCGTCCTGAGCATAAACGTTCTGCTCGGTAGCAGTAAGCAACAAAGTAAATCCCAACAAGCTAAGTGCCAATTTAGATTTTTTCATTTTTTTCTCCGAAACTATGCAGATAAGCTCTGCACTGGAGATATTAAGTCAAAGATTCTCTTTTAAATTCAATCAAGAAAATTTGATCTATCCGAGATCGTCACGCACTCTTTTAAACCTGCTTTTTCTTAATATCGGTGCAAAGATAACTATCCAGCCTCCGCAAACGCTTCTTTATTTGCAAAATACATTCGGTCATTTTTTAACAAGTTGCGTGTTTTCTCATCAAATTTTCTAATCCAAGGCTAAGAACGATAGTTGATACTTACCTACAGATAAATTGCTCGGAGTTCTAATCATGTCTTCATTAGAAAAAGCAGGACGTTTCATCAGAAAAATACTTGCCTCTTCAACGGCTTTGCTTACAGCATCCTTGGTGGCGGCCACCGTCTCCCAGGGAGCACAAAACGTACGCCGCACCCAGACAGCTTTCGATCCGTGTAATACGGCAGGCAACTGCTCCCAAAGCAATTTTCGCAGGCGCAATAAACAAGGATGCTTCGTTGCCGAAATTCCGTTTGAAAAGCTATTTAAGGCAGGACTAAAACTACCTGCACAAGATCTGTTATTACTTGATGAAATAGCATTTAACCGCGGAGGCTACGATGCCATTAAACTTTGGAGCGATAAAGACGCCAGAGCACTAATGCAGATGGAGCAAAATGAAAGACGCGATTATCTGTTGCGTATTAGAGAAGAAGCTCAAAACGGTGCCCTGCTTTCAAGATTGGTATATGAACAAAACGGTTCATTTCATAAATTTGATCGCCGCCTGAAATCACCTTTTTCCGTATTTGAAGCTTTACATATACGCCCTGACGGACCGTCATCCCTCGAGGAAATCAACGATCTGATCCGCTACAGCGTAATTTTTACTCCTGAAAACTATACAGATAATACCTTAAGAACTCTGAATGGTTTGGAAGATCACGGATTTGAACTTGCTTCATTGTGGAATGCCTGGTGTGATGATCGCTATCCCTACAAAGCGATCAATACGGTACTGCGCAGCGAAAAAGGAGTTTTGATAGAGATCCAATTCCATACCCCTGCAGGTGCAATGGTTAATGACAGTACTCACGAAAGTTACGAAAAAAGACGCCTTTTTGCCAAAAATTCACCTCAGTATAAAAATCTTTTAAGGCAACAATTTTCCATGATTTCTGTTTTGAAACCCCCAAGAAATGTTGAAATACTGCAAACTTTCAATCATCAAAAAAACAAGAAAGTTGCTTAGTTGCAAAACTTACTTTCTTTCTTAGCTCTCCCAGAGTTTTGCCTCCGTTGATCAGCTATACTTTGGGCATGATAAAAAAATTTTTTTCGCTTCTGATACTCATTATCGCCGGTGTGACACAAGCGCATTCGGAAGAAAAATGCTCATTGGTTTCCAAGCCATCTGAAAATGAAACGGCATTCGTTCCCGTAGGAGCACGTATAAACTCAGCTGATAAACACTGCTTAACTTATTATCTTGAAATAAAAAAAGATCAAAAGCTCGGATCCGTAAGTATTCCGCAAGGACTTTATCCGAAAATATCTCAAAATAAAGAAGGGTGGTTTTTTGCCACGCAAAACAGCGTCGGTGATGAGATCAGTTCTTGTATTTGGTGCGATCGCCTTAAGACATTGATGGTGCCGGTAAAAGATCCTTCCTCTTTATGCGTGATCTCCTATTTAGGAGCCAGATCCTGCGTTAAATCAGTTAAATTTTCCATTAAAGATCAGGATGTAATTCAAGGTCAACAATGCGTTCCTTCACTCGTATATTCAGGACGATACGGCAATAAATTGAATTTTGCGGTTGACGACTGCACCAAGAAAACCGCCCCGCATTTTGTCTATGATTTAAGTTTCGGCTCAACGATCCGTTTTCTTGATGAACGTTATGAAATTTTAAATGCAAATAACGAAGGAATTTATTACCGCAGAGTTTCAAACTCGATACAAGATCCCTGATCGCCCATCTCTTTACTGGTATAATTGCGCCCCATGAAAGATACAAGTTTAAAAATCATCTCATTCATCCCTGTTCTGGTTTTCTTTGCTGTATACAAAGGTACCGGAGATCTCGTTTTAGGAACGGCGGTTTTAGTCTT
>CALBLB010000182.1 GCA_937896115.1 uncultured Succinatimonas sp. | reverse complement strand
TTTGGAAAGTGTCTTTGCAGGAATTTGCTAATGAAACAGGACTTGAGATCCATGTCATGCACAGGATCATAATAATTATACGCGATACAAATAGATGATTAATTTATATATAACTTATATACTAATTGAATATATTTAGTATTTTGATCCTGCACAAAGTATTAAAAAGGCGACTGCTCTAAAGTTGTTATAGCAAAAAACACAAACTAAGGAGCGCCGCCATGTCTGTATTTTATCCGCCCATGAACGAATATGCTGACAATCTGGTGAAATTTTTTCAGCAGATCTTTTCTCCGGAGCAGGCTTTAGCTTTGGCCAAATCTTTAAAATTCGTTCAACGCTCACGAAAGATGCTCCCGGGGCTGTTTAATCGTTGTGTGATCAATACTCTTGCTGTTGATAAGGAATGGTCCTTGTATTCAATTTACGCCAATTATCGACGCATGTACTGTGAATCACATGATGATGAGCCGCTTTCTTGGGAACCTTTCTATGATTTTCTTGCCAGATCCCAATTTATTACATACGTTGAAGCTATTATGGACAAATGTCGTGAAAGAGCTTTGCAAACCAAAGCTTTCAGCGACTTTTCTTCGTTACTAGAAGTATTGCATGAAAAAACCGGTATTGATGACATCGTTACTCATGACGGGAGCGTGATCCGTATGAGTAACAATACTCTTGGACGCGAGAATTATTATATTCATGATCCGGCATTGAAACTTCACGCTTCCGTGTCTTTAATGAGCTTTGCTACGATTTACAATCATCTGACCGCAGGACAAGCGGACGAAAGGATCAATCTTCTTGATGAACATAAACCGCTTAAGAATAAATTATTCATATGTGATGCCGGCTACTGCTCTGACAACGTGTATGAGCAAGTAGAAGCTGCCGGAGGATATTTTCTCATCAAGCTCCGTGGTAATTGCGGATTTAAAATTGAAGCAATGCAAAACGTATCTGCATCAGAACAAGTAGGAGATCCGATCGTTCCCTTGGTAAAAGGCAAAAAAGTTCCCCGAGCATTGAAGGTTACAGAATTAAAGGTATCAGACGAAACAGCCGCGGATTTAATTGCGGTCACGCAGAGTGGGATCCGTCTTAGGGTGGTCAAATTTAAAACTGAGAAAGACGGCAAAACGATCACCATCTCCTTAGCCACAAATATTCCGGCTGACAAATTAGATCTATTTCAAATAGCAGCTATTTATCGGGCTCGCTGGCAAGTGGAGATCTTTTATCGATGCATAAAAGGATTTTGCTCAATGAGAGGAAGTCGTAGCAGCAACCTTAAAATTCAAAAAGCCTTCATGCTTTTTTCCCTGATCACGGCATATTTGAAGATAATTTTGGGGGCAACTGCACAGGAAAACTCTAACACGCCTCTAGAGATCTCTCCTAAAAAGCTGATGCATACAATCAGCCCTTATCTAGACATCTTGATCTCCAAAATCATATCAGGAAACAAATTCTCGGACATTTTGAAACAAATCCAACTATGTTGCAGAGAAATTGCGGTAACAATGAAGAAAAGCAAACCTAGTTTCATAAACCGAAAGCGGGGTAAATACATAGGCTGGATCATAGAAAATATTAAACGTCCAATCATCAAAACCGCTATGGGAGCCATATGGGCAAACGATCCAAAGGTGGTGCTTAGGAAAGAATTCGTAACGGTATACTATTGATGTTAAGAATTTGCTTAAGCAACAGTGCATG
>CALBLB010000181.1 GCA_937896115.1 uncultured Succinatimonas sp. | reverse complement strand
GATTTTGTCGCGGGCTTATAAGTTGAGGGTTGCAGGTCCCAGTTTTGCCGAGGCTGAAGCCTTTCTTGAAAAAAAATTGCCGGGAGTTGCCAAGGCTCAGTTAGAGTTTGCTTTGTGCCTGTGTTATAACGCACCTTACGGTGCTAAAAAGCTTTTAAACGCTACATATAAAATCGGCAAAAGCGAACGTCATCTTATGGATCAGCTGGATAACGCTTTGCGTACGCTGGCTGCTTTTTTTAATGCCAAAACTTCTTTAGACGAGCTTGTGGCGGTTTTAAAGGCTTTGCCTTCTGAGCTTTGCTCAAGACTTTTAGAAGAGATGGTGCTTGAGGATTTAAAATACAAAGCCGGAGTAAATAGGGGAAGTCTGCCGCTGATGTCTTTTTTACCTTATGACAATCTGGCAAAGCTTCAGGCATCCAATCTGTTTGAAGCAAGACGCGGGCTTAAGTTCATTGCAACCTCAGCCCCCATGCCGCCGTCAAGAGCCCCGGCAGCACAACTTCGCACCTGGTTTTTAAAGCTTACGGGACGTTTATGATCCTAAATCGCTATATTTTTAAAGAGATCTTAAAAGTTCAGATAGTCACCTTCGCGGTGCTTTTATCGGTATTTTTATGCCAAAGTCTCATTCGCTACATAGGCAGAGCCGCCTCCGGGGATACTCCTGCCGACGTAGTTTTTTCAATGGTGACTTATTCGGTACCTTCAATCTGCTACCTCATGTTGCCTTTGTCATTGTTCGTGGCGGTAATAAGTGCAGTAGGACGTATATGCTCAGATTCTGAAATGGTGGTGATGAGATCATCTGGGTTTTCGGATGCATCTGTTCTTAAGATCGCTTTATTGCTGTCAGTATTCACTGCGCTTGCAGCGGCATTGAATTCATTATATTTCATGCCCGAGGCTTCTAAGGCCCAATTGCAATTGCGTCAGGACGCCCAGAACAATCCGCGCTATCTGCCCATAGAAAGCGGCAGATTTGTGAATTTCTCGTCGGGTGAGAACAATTATGTGATCTATATTGAAAACGTCCAGGGGCGCAGCAATCAGGAACGTCACATGGGTAATGTTTATGTGATGAATAACAGCTTCGGCGCAGACAGTTCATTTACGGCATCGGTAAGCGGCGAAGTTTCCTATGATGATGAGGGGTATCAATGGCTCGATTTAGGACGGGGAAATCGCTATGAACGCGATCCTAAAAACGGCTCGTACCGCAGTATTGCTTTTTCCTCGTCAAAGCTTCCTGTAGGTTTTAATGAAGCTCAGCGTATCGATGAAAACGATATCAGCGCCGTTTCAACGATCTCTCTTTTAAGAGCAGATGATCATGCCTCCCGTCTTGAGTTGCAGTGGCGTTTGGCTCCGGTATTTGCGGTGATCGTGCTTACGATGATTGCAGTACCTTTGGCCATGGTTAATCCGCGTCAGGGACGTTTTTCAAGACTGTGGCAGGCTATTTTGATTTATGCTGCCTATTATCTGCTGCTTTTGGCCATGCGTAATATGATCAATGCAGGGCGCATGTGGATGTTGCCGGGCTTATACCTAGTTCCCGCGGTATTCTTGTTGCTGGCGGTATTTCCTTTAAATCTGCAGGGCAGGTTCTTATTTCGCAGAAAGAAAGCTTAAAAAAAAAACGGGGGACTTAAGTCCCCCTGTAAAATTTAGCTGAATATTTTTGACATCACCTGAACCTGTTCTTTGCAACGGTCGATGATGGCTGCAGTGTCGGTTCCAGAGGAAATGAACTGGAAGCCCAAATCCTTCCAGAACCTGATGTCATCAGCTCCTGCATAAGCTGCGGCCACTCCTATCGGCTTATGCGCTTTTTGACATTTGGCTATCACGATTTTCATCAGTTCGACTACTTTCTCGTGCTTGGTCTCATTAAGCAGTCCGATAGAACCAGAGAGATCGCATGGTCCTACGATGAAGCCGTCGCATCCTTTTATTTTGAGCATGTTGTCCAAATCGTTTACCGCATCTACGTGTTCTATTTGGGCAAAACGGCACATGGCATCGGGAGCTTCTTTGATGTACTCATCAAGAGGGATCCTGCCGTAACCGCAGGCACGCTTGGGCCCGAATCCGCGTTTTCCCAAAGGAGGATAGAGACAGGCGTCCATGGCTTTTTGCAGTTCTGCAGCGGAATTTACGTTAGGGAAAATAATGCCGTCAGGCCCCATTTCCAAAACGCGCTTTGCCAAGAAAGGCTCGTTTTGCGGAACGCGGACTAAAGAGGCTGCACCTCCTGCCTTACAGGCAATGATTTGATTAAGTACGGTTTCGTAATCCTGGGCCTGATGTTCAGTATCTACCCAGATGAAGTCAAAACCGCAGGCTGCAGCCATTTCAGAAATGCAGGGCTCGGCCAAATCTACTTCAAAGCCTATGAGGCTCTCGCCTTTTAACAAGCGTTCTTTGAATTTGTTCATATACGCTCCTGAGTATCTTTTTTAGCTTCTTTTTCCAAAGCTGCCGCAGCTTCGGCTATGGCCTTGGCATCCTCGTCCTCGCTTAGAGCGGCTTGTTTTTCAAGATCCTGTCTGCGCGTTATTTCACCTTTGGTTATGATGTCCTGCACGGCATAAATTACGTCGCGTACGGCATAGATCACCATAAAGAAAGCCGAAAGCGGAATACAGGCATAAAACCAGGACATCTTTACCACTGAAGGCAGGGTAAAGGTAGCTTTGACGTTGGTCTTCATGCACAGTTTGACGCCGAAATAAAGGATCACGGCGTAGGTTATAAGCATGATCACGGTTGAGATCAGGCGGCAGTAGCGGCCTGAGGCTTTTCCGTGCATCTTGTCTACCAGAATGTCCACCATGAAATGATCCCCGGTACGCACGAGTTCCGCTGCGGATAAAAAGATCATGTATACGAGGAAGAACTGGATTATTTCATCTATCCAGGTGGGATTCCACGAAATGAACGAGGCTCTGGTCAGGATGTTCAGTAAAAACAGAGCAAATACCACCATAAGGCAGAAACCTGCAAGCGCGCGGGTAATTTTTCCAACCACGGCTTCGGATTTGAAATAAGCTTTCATGGTAACTCCTTAAACTCCGTAGCCTAAATAAGTAGGTAACCAGGTGGTCAAAGGTTCGACGAACGCTACCAGCAAAGTTACGAAGATCATTATGAGTACGAAAGGCACTGCAGCTTTACCTATGTTCATGACTTTTTCCTTGGTAATGGACGACATTACATATAGGTTAAGCCCGACAGGCGGCGTTAACACTCCTGAAGCCAAGGCAATGCACATGACGATGGCAAGCTGTACGGTAGGGTAGTGATAGGCTACTGACAAAGGGTAGAAAATAGGTACGGTGATGAGCAAAATGGCCGTGCCTTCCATAAAGCAGCCCATGATGAGCAGCAGGATGATGATCATGATCAGAATGGGGGTGATGTTTGAGAAGGTATCAACCATCTGTTGCACCACCATGTGAGGAATTCTGGTCTTAAGCAATACGTGCTGGAAGAAAGCTGCGGTTGCGATCACGAACATGATCTGTCCTGTGGATTTTGCAGTCGCCCAGAAAATGCCCGGCAGATCGGCAAGTTTTAATTTGCGATATTTGAAAAAACCCAACAGCATGGCATAGAAAGCCGCGACGGCGGCAGCTTCGGTAGCCGTAAAGAGACCTACGAAAATACCTCCTAATACGATCACCGGAATAAGCAATGCCCAAATGGCTTTCATACCCAATTGAATGCGCTCATGCACGGGAACTGCAGGTACTTTGCCGAAATTGGAGTGACGGGCTTCATAACTTGAATAGAGTATGAACAGCAAACCGGTAAGAATTCCGGGGATGGCGCCTAAAAAGAGCGCGTTGACTGAGGTTCCCGGAACTAATGATGCAAACAGGATCAGGGTGATTGAAGGAGGAATGATAGGTCCCAAACCGCCGCCTGCGGCGATGGCTGCACAGGAGAAGGGCTGATCGTATCCGGTACGGCGCATTTCGGCAATGGCTATCATGCCGACACCGGCTGCCACGGCTGCTGCAGATCCTGACATTGCGGACATGATCATGCACGAGGCGATGGCGGCATTGGCAAGTCCACCCCAACGATGTCCCAAACAGGCTCTGGCAAAGGCAAAAAGATCTTTTGACACGCCGCCCTTGTTCATGAAGTTACCCATGAGCAAAAAGAAGGGAATAGCCATGAGGGTAATGCCCTTGACCTGATCGTACATACTTGAGGGCAGACGTACCATATTATTTAAGTTGGCCTCACCCATGCCGAAATAAGTGGCAATGGAAATGAAAGCCATACTGCCTGCTGTGGTTACGCCTATAAACAGCGTAACCAGCACGCCGAAAAACATAATAAACATTATCATGGTGGTGGCACCTAATTTAAGCGGTTAAAAAAAGCACGATTCAGTAAGGCTAAATCGTGCTCTTTCATAAGTGTTTAGCCTTAAGGCATGATCACTTGATGGCCTTCAACAGATTGTCAAGTTCTTCCTGACCGCAAAGTTTGGCAATCTTCTCGTAGGCAGGGCCCATCTTGTCCTTAAAGCTCTGTTTGTCAACTTCGGTAACATTCATGCCTTTGCTCTTGAGCTTGGCAATGATGTCCGCTTCCTGACCTGAGATCAGCTGACGGGTGAGGTTTTGAGCGTCGGTGGCGGCCTTTTGAATGACCTTCTGCAGATCAGGGCTCATTTCATCAAATTTATCTTTGTTGATGAGCAAAGCCTGCATGTCGAAGAAGTGTCCGGTAAGAGACAGCTGATTCTGGCACTCATAGAAAGAGTCTGCCAAAATGGTAGCAACGGGGTTTTCCTCGGCATCGACCACACCCTGTTTTAAGGACTGGTAAAGCTCAGAGTAGGCGATGGTCTGAGTATTGGCACCCAAGGCGTCGAAAGTGGCGAGCAGACCTACGGAGCCAGGAACACGGATCTTCACACCCTTGAGATCATCGGCGTTTTTAACCACGATGTCTTTGGTAGTGACATGACGGAAGCCGTAATCAAATACTCCCAGAGGCTCCATGTTCATCTTTTCTTCAACATCGGCTTTCATCCACGGCATGATGTAATCGTCGATGACTTTATGAGCCTGATCGTAGTCTTTAAAGAGGAACGGTGCGCCCAAGGCGGCAAGTTTAGGAACATAGGTGGTCATGTTGGACTGGGAGGCGATTACCAAATCCACATCGCCGCCGTTGAAGCATTGATCAAGCAAAGCCGGCTGATCGCCCAATTCGCCTGCAGGGTATACCTCTACTTTTACCTTACCGCCGGTAGCTTCGCTCACTTCCTTGGCAAACAGCATGGCAGCTTGGTTGTGGGCGTGACTTGCTGCGGCGGTATGAGCCAAAGACAATTTCATGGATTCAAATTCGGCTGCATTGACGGAGCTGACGCAAAAAACGGTGCAAGCGGCGACGGCAGCAGCAAGAACGGTGGTCTTATATTTCATGGTTGTACCCCTGATGTCTGATGTTGTTTAATTTGTAAACAGGATCCGCTGTAGGTAAACGGATCCTTATAGTTGATTTAAAGTTTGATACCCAAGGCTTCAACAGTACTGTCGGTCAAGGCTTTAAGAGCTCTTACCTCTTCTTTGAAAGTTTCGGTAAGGCCGTTGCAATCCTTGGTTCTGGTACCTGTGGTAATGGGCAAACCCTCGAATTTATTTAAATAATACTTTGCGTTTACCGGATAATATTGTCTTTCGATTAGAGATGTGATCGTGAGCAGATCCTGAACCTTCTGAGCTTTAGGATCGTCGAGGTGATCACAAAGCCAGGCGTAAAGTTTCATCTGGAATGAAGCCATAACTCCGCAGAAACCTTCGCATCCTGCCAAAATGGAGTCACGCAATGTGGAAGTGTTGGCATTGTAAATCTTAAGATTGGTGCCCTTGACGGCTGCCGCACGTTCTTTTAACAAGGCCAAATCACAGCAGGTATCCTTTAAGAAGAAGAAACGCCCTGAGTTTGCACACCATTTTAAATTCTCTATGCTTACAAGGCGTTTGTAAGGATAGGGGCACTCGTAAAGACCCAAAGGCAGATCTTTTGGCAATGCGTCGGTTACTTTCTTTAAGTTTTCAAGCCAAACTTCGTCGCTTTCGTTTTCTTTGGCAAAACGATTGGTGATGAAGATCAGAGCGTCAGGCTTTAAGGCTGCGATGGCTTGCAATTCGTCTACCTGATCTTCAAAGGAGTCTGATATGTGTCCTGAGACAATGACGGGAACGCGGCCTTTGGCTGTTTCAATTACCGTTTTGGCAATATTTACACGTTCTTCTTTTGACAAAAAGAACATTTCGCTTGACTGACAGTCGGAAAACAGACCGGAGCAACCGTTGGTAATATACCAATCGGTCAGGGCTTTTAAGCCTTCGTAATCAACTTCTTTGGAGTCTTGAGTAAAAGGAGTAAGCATTACCGGCCAAGCACCGCCCGGGAATTTTTTAGATGACATTGCAACCTCGCATGTAATTGCTTTGAAATACCGTAACAGTTTTGTTGCTTTTAGACTAATGTCAAAGATGGTCAGGTTCCATGAATAAAAGCACGGAAAGTATAACGATTTTCAGAAAATATTAAGACGTTTTTAAACTTGTGATCTGCGGCATAAGTCTGATGTTTGGTAACTGTTTGCAAACAGATCCCGAAAAAGACAGGAAAATCAGTACCGGGGATACGATGATCTATGAACAGAACCTTAAAAGCGATGATATGACGATTTTAGCTTTGTCTCGTTTTCGTCGTTTTGGTGACTGGAGGAAAATTTTAGAAAAGGCGACGGGAAATATGTGAATATTGTTTTGAAATCACAAAATTTTTGGCAAAAAAAATCCGGTATTAAACCGGATGTTTTGAAGTGGTCGGTGATGTGGGATTTGAACCCACGGCCCCTACCTCCCTAAGATAGTGCGCTACCAGGCTGCGCCAATCACCGACAACGTGAATAAGTATAGCGTGTAATTTTAAAAAAGCAAATTTTTTTGCAAGAAAAAACTTAAAAATTTAAATTGCAGAAAAATTAAATTTAATATCAATATGTTACTTGATTTTGCTGCGTAAATGTTCATTGCGATAACTTCGCGGGGAGATCCCGCGGTAGCGTTTGAATAATTTTGCAAAATAACAAGGATCGACAAAACCGCAGGCATATGCTATTTCGTTGACGCTTTCGTCAGACGTGGCAAGCAAGGCGGCAGCGCAGTCGATGCGAAATCCGTTTAAATATTCCATGGGGCGTTTCCCCGTAAGCTCTCTGAAGAAGCGACAGAAATATTTAGGCGACAAACCGGTGACTTCTGCTAAAGATTCCAAATTTATCTGATGTTGATAGTTATCATAGATATAGCGAAAGAGCTCCGACACCTTGCTCATGTGTTTTAGGTAACGGCAAGGCATGGTGTCCTGATACAGGGTATAACATCCTTTGCTTTCGATTTGTCCGAAGATGTTCAGAACCTGTCCTAAAGCCAGTGAACCTCGTCCTTGTTTTTCTTCTTTTACGATATCGAATAAAACGCTTATGCTTTGGCAGATACCTGGATCTTCTTGGCGGCGGATCAGCTGACGCAGTGAAATTGATCCTTTTGAAAGTCTTCTTAAAAAAGCATAAGGCGGACGTTCGAGGTCGAACAATTGTTCGAAACTGAATACCAAACACTCATAAAGAGAATCGTTACCTTTGGGCGAACCGCCGTGTACTATTCCCCCCTGGATCAGCAAACAATCACCGGCTTCAAGGTGAAAATTGCTTTCGTTAAGAGCGATATCCAACTCTCCTTTGCGCATGATCAGTAATTCAAAAGCCGAATGATAGTGATAGGGCATCACGTAACGAGGATGACGCAGATCAATGTAGTGATAGTCGAAAGGAAAGTCAGGAGTACCGCGGGTAAAGTTTTCATGGTAGGCGGTATTTACAGGCAACATGAAGTCAGACCTTAGTTTTAGGAAAAAAGTTATTTTGGTGAAAATTTGCCAAAAACTAAACAATTGCACGCCCATAGGTTTTGCAATTGATTGATGCATTATTTTCCCAATACAAGATCCGAGTGAACTTGAATTTTTAACAATCTATTTTATTGAAATAAACATTAAACGGCTTGTATATGGTACTTATGCAAGATTCATAAAAATCCTGTATGTAAGCATAGCTAAAGAATTGATAGGAATTTTTTCTTAACAAAGATTTCTTACAGATTTCTGCCTTAGGTCACAAAATAAGATAGAATTGTGAAAAAAGTGAATTTTTTACTAGTTTTTTGCTATTTTAAACTGGCAAAAACGTCAAAGCTCTACCAAACTTTCAGATGTTAAAACGGTGCGGAAGTATGTGATTTTAATTTTCCGTACCGCACAAACGCGAATAGTCAAGATTTGGTAACCAAGGAGTAACAAATGGCAGTTAATCGTTACATAGGCAAATATCCGGTGATAGGCATACGTCCCATCATTGATGCCCGTTTGGGACCTCTGCAGGTAAGACAGAGTCTTGAAAAGCAGACTATGGGTATGGCAAAAGCCGCAGCCGATCTCATCAGCTCCAACTTGCAATACACCAACGGCGAACCGGTGAAAGTGGTAATTTCACATACCACCATAGGTCGCGGAGCCGAAGCTGCAAAATGTGCTGCTCAGTTTAAAGATGAAGGAGTCGACATCACTTTATCGGTAACTCCGTGCTGGTGTTACGGCGCAGAAACCATGGATATGGATCCGCACACTATTAAAGCAGTGTGGGGCTTGAATGCTACCGAGCGCCCCGGTGCCGTGTATTTGGCTTGCGTGTTGGCAGGTTATGCTCAAAAGGGTTTGCCCGCATTCGGTATTTACGGCAAGCATGTTCAGGAAGCGGACGATGCCAATATTCCTGAAGACGTTAAGGAGAAGATCCTGCGTTTTGCCCGCGCCGCCGTGGCAGCCTGCACCATGAGAGGCAAGAGCTATTTGCAGATAGGTTCGACCTGCATGGGTATTGCAGGATCAATGATCAATACCGACTTCTTTGAAGATTACCTCGGCATGCGTGTCGAGTCCGTAGACGAGGTCGAGGTACTGCGCCGCATCGAAGAACATATTTACGATGAAGACGAATACCAAAAAGCTCTTAAATGGGCCAAGGAAAAATGCCCGATAGGTTTTGATAAGAATCCTGAATTCGTACGTAGCTCACCTGAAGTCATCGAGCGTAACTTCGAGTTTTCCGTAAAGTGCATGATCATCATCAAAGATCTCTTCCGCGGCAACCCTAAGTTACCTGCAGGCTTTGAAGAAGAGGCTTTGGGCTTTAACGCCATAGCCGGCGGTTTCCAGGGACAAAGACAGTGGACCGATCACTATCCTGATACCGATTTTGCCGAGGCTTTGCTCAATTCCAATTTCGATTGGGAAGGCAAGCGCGAACCGTTTATTCTGGCAACTGAGAACGATACCTTAAACGGTACCACCATGTTGTTTGAAAAACTTCTGACCAATCGTCCTTCCATGTTCTCAGACGTAAGAACCATGTGGTCGTCAGAGGCTGTAAAGCGTGTTACCGGTTATGAAACAGAGGGACATGCCAAGGATGCAGGCGGCTTTATCCACCTTATCAATTCAGGCGCTACCTGCCTTGAGGCTACCGGTAAGTGCACCGATAAGAATGGCAACCCTGTAATGCCCAAGTGGTGGGAAATGTCTGATGAGGACATCGAAAAGTGCTTGAAGGCAACCACTTGGAATCCTTCTGATAACGGCTACTTCAGAGGAGGCGGATATTCGTCACGTTTCATCACCGAAGCGGAAATGCCGGTCACCATGGCTCGCCTGAACATTGTCAAAGGCTTAGGCCCCGTGATGCAATTGGCAGAAGGCTGGACCGTAAGGTTACCTGATGCCGTAACCGACACGCTGTGGAAGCGTACCGATTACACCTGGCCTTGCACCTGGTTCACACCTCGCGTTACCGGAAAGGGTGCATTTGCCAGCGCTTATGACGTGATGAACAATTGGGGCGCCAATCACGGAGCTTCAGTTTACGGTCACGTAGGTGCCGATCTCATTACGCTGTGCTCCATGCTCAGAATTCCTGTATGCATGCACAACGTAAGCGAAGAGCAGATCTTCCGTCCTGCCGCATGGAATTCTTTCGGTATGGATAAGGAAGCAGCCGATTATCGTGCTTGCAAAAACTACGGCCCGATCTTCGGTAAATAATTTATGAAAGCCGGTGCGGGGGGATAACTGCCGCACCGGCACAAGAATTTTGGTGCGATCATGCTAAAAGGTATTTCCCCTTTAATCACCCCAGAGCTTCTTTATGCTCTAAGTGCCATGGGTCACGGTGATGCTTTGGTGATAGCCGATGCCAATTTTCCGGCCAAACGCGTTGCCGCATCTCATACTTTGGTGCAACTGCCCAAAGTAGGTGTAGCCGAGCTTTTACAGGAAATCGTAAAACTTATACCTGTCGACGCTTTGCATGAAGATCCCGGGTACGTGATGGCAATGGATCCGCGTGATCGTGCAAGGCTTGGAGGAGAGCCTGAGATCTGGAAACAGTATCTTAAGATCCTCAAATCAGAACATCAGGGAAATAAGCTCGGTTTTATAGAGCGCATGGCTTTTTATGAAGAAGCCTCAAAAGCACAAACCGTGGTGCTTACTGGAGATATGACTCCGTATGCGAATATTATTCTCTATAAAGGCGTGATTGAGCTTTAACGGAGTTTTTGATGTTAAAACGTGAATGGACCGCTTTTGCCTGCACAAAGTTGCCGTGTGCCATGTGCCATGCATCAAGCATACTGCCGCTTGATGAGCATACTTTGCTGTGTGCTTTTTTCGGCGGAAGCTTTGAAGGTAAAAGTGACACTGCAATTTGGCTTGCCCGTATGACTGACGGTCAAAGTGCAGAGCCTGTCAAGTTGTTCTCATCAAACGAAGCTCATTGGAATCCTGTACTTTTTACCTACCCGGACGGTCATATAGGGATCATCTTCAAAGTAGGAGACGTGATCGCCTCATGGAGATCTTATGTCGCCGAATCTTTTGACGGCGGTCTGACATTCTCCGCTCCTCAAGAATTGGTAAAAGGAGACTTCGGCGGACGCGGTCCGGTGCGTAACCAACCTTTGGTATTAAAAGAGCATTGCCCGGGACGTTATTTGAGCCCTGCGTCTTTGGAAGACGGGATCTGGAGAGCTTTTGCCGATATATCTGATGACGGCATGCGCACTTTTAGCAAAAGCAATGAGGTAACTTTAAGTAAAGCCGAACTCAATGCTACCGATACTTCCGAAAAAGACATTGCCGTAAGTGCTCAATCTTTTAAAGGCAGAGGCGTAATTCAACCTACCTTTTGGGAAGATCCTGACGGCGTGCATATGTTATTGCGCTCCACGGCAGGATTTGTAATGCGCTCTGATTCAAAGGATGCCGGTCTTACTTGGTGTGCTCCTTATCGTACCGATGTTCCCAACAATAACAGCGGGATCGATTTGGATGTACTAAACGGCAGGATCTATTTAGCCTGCAACCCGGTACAAGGCAATTGGGGGCAACGCTCTCCCATAAGCTTATTATCATCTGACGACGGAATTCACTTCGTAAAAGAAGAGGATATGGATAGCGAGGCGGCGGAATTCTCGTATCCATGTGTAAATGCTTGTAAGGGAGCTCTGTATGTGAGTTACACCTATAAGCGTCAAAATATCCGCGTAATAAAATTCACAATTTGAGATTGTGAATTGCATAAAAACAGACAAAACAGGAGCATGACAATGCGTAAACTTTCAATGCTGTTCACCGCTATCGGAGCTGCCGTGTGCCTCGCCGCTTCTTCTCAGGCTATGAGCGCAGACTATCCTACCAAAGACATCACCGTGGTCATTCCTAAGAACCCCGGCGGCGGTACTGACACCACCGGTCGCGGCATCATTAACATGATGCAGCAGGATTTGGGCGGCAAGGTCAAGTTCGTTCCGGTGAACAAGCCTGACGGCAACGGCATCGTCGGCATGCAGGACGTGGCCAATGCCAAGGCTGACGGTTATACCTTGGGTATGGTTACCGTTGAACTCGATATTTTCCCTCATCAGGGCAAAACCAAACTTTCCTACAAGGATTTTGACTCCATTATTGCCCCGATTGCAGCTCCTGCAGCTTTGATCGTTCACGCCAGTGCTCCTTACAACACTCTCGACGAGTTCATCGATTATCTTAAGAAGAATCCCGGCAAGGTCATGATGGGTAACTCCGGCATGGGCGCCATCTGGCACATTGCTACCATGGCTATGGAAAAGGAATTCGGTGTCAAGGTCAAGCACATTCCTTATCCTAAGGGAACTGCTGACATCGCTGCTGCCATTGCCGGCGGTCACATCGACGCTACTTTGGCAGATCCTTCATCCTTCAGAACTCAGGTTGAAGCAGGTAAACTCAAGATCTTGGCAGTGATGGCTGACAAACGTACCAAGATGTTCCCGGATGTTCCTACTTTCAAGGAATTGGGTCACAACATGGCCATCCGTGCCTGGGCTACTTTGGTTGCTCCTAAGGGCACACCTGATGACGTGTTGAAGGTATTGCGTGATTCTGCCGCACGTGTTGCCGCTACTCAGAACTTCACCGATTACTTCTTAAAGCAGGGTATCGATCCTACCGACATTATCGGTAAGGATGCCGACAAGATGATGGCTGATGATGACGCCATGTATGCTGAGTTTATCTCCAAGCTTTCTAAGTGATCTTCAATGAAGCCTTCTTAAAAGGAAGGCTTCTTTAACTATCTTGTTTAGAAAAACCCGGAAAAAGCGTATTTATTATTTTTTTTCCGGGTTTTGTTCACTAAAGATCTTCGCTTAATTTGGCGATCAGGACTGCTCAGACTTTAATCAAGATGAGTTTTTTACAAGGAGTGATGCTATGCCTTCGATGGCTGTATGCAATTTCTTAGTAGCTTTGGCTACTGCATTGGTTGGAGGAGGGATAGTTATAACCTCCGTAGGCTACGGCATTGAAATGTCAATGTTCGGTCCGGGATCTGGGTTTTGGCCCTTTATTCTCGGTCTTGGCTTGCTGGTAATTGCAGCTTTGATCGTTTTGGATACAATAAAGCGTCGCCGGGAACTGTCAGCACAAAAAGTAGTATTCGTCTCCCAAGGATGTTTCGGCTCATACCGCATGATGCTGTTGTGTTTTGTCTATGCCGCACTTTTCCCTCTGACCGGATTTTATATAGCCTCAGGATTATTCATGATCGCCGCCATGTATATGCTCGGCTTAAGAAAACTTCCTTTAATCATAGGCATTACGGCAGTATTTCTCTTTTGTCTTTTCCTTTTGTTTTCGCTGGCATTGCATATCCAGCTTCCTCAGCCTTTCTTTATGGAGTAACAAAACATGCAAGCTGTAATTGATGCTTTGTTGCAAGTCGGTACTTTAGAAAACCTGTGCCTGGTTATTATGGGTACCGCGGTGGGTATCTTC
>CALBLB010000180.1 GCA_937896115.1 uncultured Succinatimonas sp. | reverse complement strand
TCGGGATCTGAAATCCCTAATTTAGTTATGGTTCATGATCTTGCTAAATTTGAGTTAAAAACGCCTGAGATCTCTTAAGGTAAGAAGAGAGGAGAGGAGAAAGAGTTTTCACTCTTTCTCCTTTTTATTTCACCTGCATTAACCTTAAGTTTCCTGCCATCTTCAAAGATCCAAATAGATCATCCCGCAGACTGTTAACCAAGGCTTATTATTTGTTGTATTGCATTAAAAGTCGCCGGTTTTTGCATTAATTTTTTGCCACCTTTCGCTATATAACTTACCGAGCACGACTCTTATCAACAAAAAAGGGAGCAATCACAGCTCCCCTTAAAAGTAAAAACCGAAAACTACTTGTTAACAGATGCAAGCGCCTCTTCAACGGTGGTGAAAACGTATTCTGCTCCGACCATGGTGCGCATATTCATAAGAGCCTGCGAAGATGTTGCCACCAAAGCTACCTGCTCACCTGCTGCACGTTTTACCGAGATCTCATCTTCAAGAGCGTAAATTCCTGAAACGTCGATCATATTCACATGAGTAAGATCTAAAACGGTAACTCCAGATTTCTCCTTGGCAAAACGATATGCCTGCAAAGAGCTGGTACCAAAGTACATGGGACCTGACAGCTTGGCCACGGTTATATCACCGTGTTTTTCAAATTCTGCCAAAGCAGTACGCTCACGTTTACTCATGGTACGTACAGCCATTAAATGGGCGATTACGGCAACTACTACTCCGACGGCAACGGCAAAAATCAAATTTACAAATACCGTAAGCAGGAAAACTAGGATCATTAACATGAGATCGGTCTTAGGCATGAGTTTGACTTCTTTTAACAAGCGGTAATCAAAGATATCAATACCGACCTTGATAAGAATGCCAGAGAGTACGGCTACCGGAACAAATGAAACAAGATCATGGAAAGCCAGTAATACCGAAACCAAGAACAACGAGCTCATCACTCCGGAGAATCTTGAATTACCGCCCAATTTAATATTGGTAACGGTACGCATGGTGGCACCTGCTCCGACCAAACCGCCGAAGAAACCGCAAAGAGCATTACCTATACCCTGACCTATGAGTTCGCGGTTAGGAGAGTGTTTGGTCTTGGTAAGGGAATCTGCAATCAGCGAAGTTAAAAGCGAATCGATGCATCCCAAAATTGCCAAAGTCAGGCCATAACCGAATATGGTTACAATGTGCTCCATGGTAATGTGAGGAAGATGGAAATCAGGAAGACCGCTTGGCACTTCACCTATCACGCGAACGTCAGCGCCGCTGTAATAAGAGATCAGAGAAAGTACTATAAGAGCCAACAGCGGAGCCGGGATCACAGAGCTAATTTTTTTAGGAGTCAGGAAAATAATGGCTAAGGCTACAACGCCCAAAGCTGCACTGGCCCAATTTATGTCAATTGAAGGAAGGCAAAGAATTCCGTCTACGGGACCTTTGGGAGAATCGCCGCCTAACATTGGAGCCAATTGCAAAAGAATGATGATCAATCCAACGCCGTTCATAAATCCTGAAGTTACAGAGTAAGGTATGAAACGGATAAGACGACCCAAACGCACCAGTCCGAACAAAATCTGCAAAAGACCTGCCACCACGAATACGCAACCTATGAGCGCCATGTTGCCGCCCATAGCAACAACCACGCTTGCAGTTACCACGGTCATAGGACCGGTAGGGCCTGAGATCTGAGTTTTAGTACCGCCGAAAATGGCTGCAAAAAAACTTAATATAATGGCACCGTAAAGGCCTGCTGCAGCCCCCAAGCCGCTGGCTATACCGAATGCCAAACACAAAGGCAGTGCAACCACACCGGCTGTCAAACCACCTGTAATATCACCTTTGATATTCACGAATATGCTCCAAAGCTTTTTCTTTTTTTAAACGCAAAATGCGCCTAAAGGCGCATTTAAAAGCGGTTCATTATCCATGATCACTTAAACATTTTCAATCACAGATTTAACAAAAAAGGATCAAAATCGCACGAATAGTTATCTGCAAACATAATACGAAGATACCGGATTATCGTTTCAATGAGTTAAATTGATCACGCAGTCTGGTGCCACCGTTCGGAAATTTGTTCAGCAACTTTTCGCAATTTTTCAGCATATTCACTATTTATAGAGTCCGGAAAACGAGGAGCAGGACCTTTAAGACAAACAGCTCCGAGCAGACCGTGGACAGAATTTATTACCGGAACGGCGATCCCTTTAATACCGTATTCATACTCCATATGATCAACGGCATAACCGTTTTCTCTTACATGCTGGATCTCAATACGCAAATCATCAGGATCAGTGATGGTGGTAGCTGTATATTTTTTTAATTCTTCGTTACAAATTCTGCCTAAAACCTCTTCATTTGCATAAGCCATCAAAACCTTGCCCATCACGTCACAATGCGGACTCAACGTAAGACCTACAACTGGTTTTGCGGCTATTGCACTTGATGGAAACGCTCCGCAAAGATACAGAACCTTATCTTTATAAAGAGAAGCAAAATACGAAAGTTCCCCTGTTTCCTCACTGAGTTTTCGCAATATGGTCCCAAGCATATCGTTAAATCCGAAACGCTGACGTACATGGTGGGACAACTGTACAAACTTCATAGACAAGGCATATTTTTTAGTTTCTGCATCCTGCTCTACATATCCGAAATTTTCACAAGTTGCTAAAAGATTGTGAATGTTGCTTTTATACATTCCCAAACTTTCTGCCAATTCTGAGACCCCGTACCAAACCTTTTCTCCTGCCATGTATTCAATCAGCTGAAACGCTTTGGCCACGGTGGAAACATTTTTAACTGCCATTTTGCTCTCTCTGAATTTTTATTTTTCAACTCTCTATCTATAAGTTTTGCATACAAGTATCCACAACTTATTGACGAATAAAAGCTTTTTTAAAACTAAAAAACTGACATTTCTGATTTGTGAATAAGATCACATCGTCCCCCAGTTCAAGTTTACTATAGTGATTATAAATAATAAAACACTGTTCTAATATTTAGAACTAAAAAATAACGGAGATTAGACTAATGGGATTTGAATTTAAAGCAAATTACGATGTAATCGTAGTGGGCGGCGGTCCTGCCGGCATCATGGCTGCTCTGGCTTCAGCAAAAGCAGGGGCCAAAACTTTACTTGTAGAAAGATTGGGTTTTTTAGGCGGTACCGCAACAAACTCCGTGATCGGCCCTATTTCCCCTTTCCATTTTGGTGATGAGCAGGTGATCGACGGCATTCCTCAGGACTTCATGAATGAATTGATGGCCGCAGCAGGAAGCCCCGGACATTTGAAGACCCTCGATCCCTACGGATCAGGAGCCTCACTTGGATTCTACGATCGCGAGAAATACAAGTATGTAGCACAAGAAATGATGGTTAAAGCCGGTGTTGATATCCTTTTCCACACTTTTGTGCGCACAGTTATCAAATCAGGCAATACCGTAACCGGTTTGGTAGTTTCTTCCCGTGAAAAAGATTTCACTTTCTCCTGCAAACAGGTTGTCGATTGCACCGGCGACGGAGACGTCGCTGTCAAAGCCGGCGAAGAATTCATTTTCGGAAATGAGGTTACTCATAAGGCACAGCCCGGCTCCTCTATGTTCGAAATGGCCGATGTTGACGTGGAAAAGACCTACGACTACATCGTAAACAACCCTGAAGACTTTGAATTTAAAACCGACTGCGTGCCGTTAAAGCCTTACAGCGATCGTTTAAAACAACATTACTTCGTAGCTCAAGGTTTTAAGAAACTGGTTAAAAAAGCCATTGAAAATCACGACTTATGTTTCGGCCGTGACAGCGTCATCATCTTAAACGGCGTACACCCCGGCAGCATTCATTTCAATGCTACCCGCGTCACCGGATACGATTTGGCCGATACAGAACAAAGAGCCTGGGCTGAGATCGACGGACGCAGACAGATAGAATCCGTATCAGAGTTCATGATCAAATATGTTCCAGGATTTGAGCATGCCTGGGTCAATGACACGTCAAACGAGGTAGGTGCACGCGAAACCCGTCATATCAAAGGTGTTTATACACTGACTGCCAACGACTGCCTCGTAGGTCGCAAATTTGATGATGTAGTTTCCAGAGGATATTTCCCTATGGACGTACATAATCCTGACGGAGCTGCCGGCTATCGTACCGACGGCCACGGCGGCAGCTGGACCGATTTGCAGGATACCTATGATATTCCTCTGCGTTGTCTGGTACCTGCCCACATAGACGGATTGGTTTTAAGCGGTCGTTCTATTTCCGGTGAATCCCAAGCTTCCGGCTCTTACAGAACCCAAGGCGGCATCATGGGTATAGGTCAGGCCTCAGGCGTAGTTGCTGCTATTGCCGCACTGACCGGAGTACAGCCGCGTGCCATGAATGTTAAAAAAGTTCAGGATAAATTGGTCTCATTCGGTGCTTCGGTATGGCGTGATGAGGAAAGAAAAGCCCGTGAAGAAGCCCATGCCAAAGAATGCGTACAGGCTTACCTTAAGACTCGCAACAAGTGGATCACTGCCCCTGAAATCTTAAAGAGTTATCAAGACTGATAATAACTTACGGGGAGTACCTCCGTATTCCCCTTTATACATTCCAAACAAACTGTAAATTAAGGTGTTTTTTATGAAGACTTTTTCAAAATCAGCTTTAGCCATCAGCGTAGCCGCAATTGCTCTTGCCGCATCATCTGCATCTTTTGGCGCAGAAATCAATCTGACTTTGGCTCACGCCTTAAATGAAACTCATTCGGCCCATATTGCCATGAAGGAAATGGCCGATCTCATCAATAAGAATTCAAACGGCCGTATCGAAGTTCAAATCTTCCCCAACGGCCAGATGGGTACTGCCGCCGAAACCTTGGAAATGTGCATGTCAGGCGATATCTCCATGGTCCACGTAGGTGCACCTCAGCTTGGAACTTATGATGATGCCTACCACGTATTCGGATTGCCTTACCTGTTCAAAGACAAAAACGAATACTACAAAGTTATGCAATCAGACGCCATGCAGAACTTCTTCTATTCAACCGCCGATAAAGGATTCGTAACTTTAAACTTCCTGTCATCAGGTGATCGCAACTTCTATACTCCCAAAAAAGCCATCAAGAGCCCTGCCGATCTTAAGGGTATGAAGATCCGTGTTCAGGATATGAAAACACAGATAGACATGGTCAAAGCCATGGGAGGAACTCCTGTAGCCATGGGATATGGTGAGGTTTATACCGCTTTACAAACAGGGGTAATCGACGGAACTGAAAATAACGTGCTTTCACTGACTGAAGCCAATCATGGTGAAATTTGCAAAGTTTATTCCATGGACGGTCACGCCATGATCCCCGATGCCATAGTCATGAATGGAGATGCCTGGAAAGAACTCTCCCCTGATGATCAAAAGATCATTCGCGATGCGGCAACCGAAGCTATGCAACATCAGCTCGTAGCTTGGGATAAAGCTACCGATGCAGCCATTGCCAAAGCAAAGACCATGGGCGTTGAGTTCATAACCGATATCGACAAGAAACCCTTTATCGATGCCACTGAATCGGTTCGCGCCAAATACGCCAAGGAATATCCTGGTGTTAAGAAAATGCTTGAGCTGATCGAAAGCGCCAAATGATCATCAAAGTTGCCGGAACTAATCACTAAGTTCCGGCCTTTTTGCCCGCGAGATTCGAGGTTGTCATGTTGGAGAAACTAATCAGGCTCAGAGAAAAGCTTTCCGCTTTTTGCGGTTATGTTGCCGCTTTTTTACTGTTCACTATGTGCGTTTTGGTTCTTTACCAAGTTTTCACGCGTTACGTGTTAAATGATCCTGCTGCATTTACGGAAGAAATAGTGCGTTACATGCTCATATGGACCGGATTTGTCGGAGCTGCAGCTGCATTTGGTACCAGACAACATATGGCCCTGATGTATGTAGTTGAAATCGTCAAACCCAAAACCAAAGTAAAAATGATGGTTTTTACCGATGCGATAGTACTGTTTTTAGCCATATTCGTAATGCTGATAGGCGGTGTGCAAAATGCCGTAAATTCGGCAAACGCCTTCTCTCCTTTGCTCGGAGTCCCGCGCGCCCTTGTATATGCGATTGCTCCACTCTCGGCGATATTTATTATCCTGATCCAAATAGCAAACATCTTCGAAGATTTACATCTTAATGATCCCAAGGAGAACGCAAAATGAGTATAGGTCTTGCTATTTTGTTGCTTTTCGGGCTGTTTTTCATTCTGCTCTTTTTAGGCTGTCCTATTTCCATAGGTTTGATCGTAGCCTCTTTATTTACGGCTCTTACCGTACAACCATGGGGATCAATCTGCCCGCTTATCATGAAGAAAATGAACGGCGGTGTTGAAAACTTCTCACTGCTGGCTTTTCCTCTGTTCATTCTTGCAGGCAATTTGATGAACAACGGCGGCATTGCCAACCGTCTCGTTTCTTTTGCAAAATTATTCGTAGGACGAATTCCCGGCTCGCTTGCTCACGCCAATGTGGTCGGCAACATGCTTTTTGGATCTCTTTCTGGCTCTTCAGTTGCCGCATGCTCTGCCATGGGCGGATGCATTTATCCTATCCAAAAACGCGAAGGATACGATCCTGCCTTTGCCGCTTCCGTAAATATAGCTTCAGCTCCGTCAGGAATGCTGATCCCGCCTTCAAACGGTTTCATTATTTACGCTACCGTAGTCGGCGGTACTTCAATTTCTGCTCTGTTTATGGCAGGTTATGTACCTGGTATCTTAATGGGACTTGGTACCATGCTTGTTGCATATATCTATGCCAAAAGACATAACTACAAAGTATCAGGCGGTCAGCCTTTATCCGTTTGGGTTAAGACATCTTGTGACGCCATCCCGAGTCTGCTCATGATTGTGGTGGTCATAGGCGGTATAGTAGGCGGAGTTTTCACCGCTACCGAAGCTGCAGGAGTCAGCGTACTGTACTGTCTGCTTCTTTCTTTATGCTACCGTTCGATTAACCTGAAATCATTCATCAAGATCTTGGTGGACAGTGCGGTTATAAGCGCCGTGATCCTTTTTATGATCTCTGCTTCAACTGCCATGTCTTACGTAATGGTACGTACCGGGATCCCTGGCGCCATCAGCAAAGCCATCTTGTCAGTAAGCGACAATATGATCGTTATTCTCCTGCTCATCAATGTGTTGCTGTTGGTCATAGGCATGTTCATGGACATGACCCCCGCTATTTTGATCTTCGTACCGATCTTCTGGCCGATAGTCCATTCATTCGGTATGACCTCAATTCAGTTTGGCACCATGCTCATCTACAACCTGTGCATAGGAGCAATGACTCCTCCGGTAGGTTCAGTGCTGTTCGTCGGTTGCGGCATTACCAAACTTAAGATCGAGCAAGTCTCAAAAATGCTGTTGCCCTATTTCCTCATGCTCATCATGATCCTTCTGCTCATAACCTATATTCCGTCACTGTCAGAAGCATTGCCAAGAGCCTTGGGACTTATGGGATAAGACAAATACGCCGATTTCATACTCCTGTCTGTTGTGAAAACTTTGCGGTCCTTTCGGACCGCTTTTTTTCTACCTACAAGAAATATATATTCAAAGCTTCGTTTAAGCCAACTGCCTGTAAATCAGCTCCTCACGGCTTAATCTCTGGTTACGTTCGGCAGGATCTTTAAGATCAGCATAATCACGTTGCTCAGCCAAAGCTGCCGCTTCAACTTCCTGATGGGGATCCGGCAAATCTTTTTTAGGTAACTGAATATCAATCGATGCAAGCAACTGTCCAAGACGTCTTGAAGGCTCCCCCACCATCGCTCCCATACGAGGAGAATAATTAAGTTCGATACCCGAGAGCATGCCCAAAATCACATCATCGCTGTTATAGGGCAAGCCTGCCATGGCCTGCCCCGCAGTACACAGACGGCGACGCAGCATCACCGCAAGAGACGAGGCCAGAAACTGTACAAAAGCCTTTCCCTCAAGACTGGTCTCATCTCCGCTTACCAGACGACTTCCGCCCATGCGTTCGCGGTAAGTCTTAAAGCCGGCCCACACCTCGTTTCTGTCAAAATATCACGAAAAGCCTCAACAGGATCGGAAACGCAATCCGTAAGCAATAATCTTACGCTGCGTTTGTCCAAAGTAAGCTTGACCGCTTCCTCATTTACCTCGAGCATACCGTTTTTCAACGAGTCACGCATGTAAAGCGTACGCACTTCCTGAAGATCATCGCTTAACTGTTCACCGCGACTTACAGCCTCGTATACCATGCCTATACCGCGTTTTATTCCTTCGCGATTTTGGTTATAAACCCCTTCGTCAAAATAGATATGTAAATAAAGAGAGGCACTGCGACGTACTCTGCGCCCGTCCTGCATTTCGTGATATGACCAGTGTACCCGACGGGTAATTGCTGCGCATCCTATCGACGGATGGTAGTTTGACAAGTCAAAAAGCTTGCGACGCGCTGCTTCCATCAACGGTCTGAAGATCCCGTGGTGCACACGCGGATTTACCAAAAAATTCATTTTTTCAGCAAGATAACGAGAGATCTGCGTAGCTCCTGCATAACCTCTGTCGGCTACGTAAAGCACTCTTCCTGAAAAATCCATGCGGGTTAAATTATTGATGAGCACCCTTAGAACAGCCACATCCGGGACCCTGCGACCGTGGGATAGGTGGTAGCAAAGCGGAATTCCGCTTTGCTCTTCCACGGCCATAATACAGTTTTCAGGAGATCTGCTCTCATCATCGCTGATCTCGGCACGTGCCGACCAGGAAAAACTGGTATGTCTCTTATATATTGAGCTGGATGCAAAAACCAAATATTGAGCTTTGGGGTCGCGACTGCTTAACAACCTGCTTTTAAACAGCGCAATTTTTTCCTGAGTAATACGAGAAAGCAAACGCCTTACGTCATCAGGAGTCATTACCCTCATCCACGGTAAATAACTGTGTTTTGAGAATGAAGGAAAACGGCTCATGATGTTCTCGTTGCTGATCACGAGAAAATACGCAAGTGACAAAAGCTTGCGCCAGTCTGAGTATTTGCCGAAAGTTACGTGCAACGCTTCTTCAAGCGCTGAACCTTCGATGATCTTCTCCAAAGTCCAGGTAGCCCCCAACGCTAAATGACAGCTGGTAACGCTGCCTGTCTGCCCGGTCAAAGGAGTAAAACTTAAAGTACCGTCTTCCCCTCTTGAACAGGAAAAATCGGCAAGCTCCGGATGATGCTCAAGATAAATATCCTTCCATTCCACAGGTCCATCTTTGCGTCCGCTTAGGATTTTGCCTACCGACGTGGTGCTTTCTCGATACGATCTGCCTTTTTGCGGATCCCAGACATTTCTGTAAGTGCAAAGATAGTAGAATCTGCCGCTTTTTAAAGCCAGCATAGGTTCAAGCTCTGGAACACGAGCGCTCATTTAAGCCCCCTAGATAATTGCCTTTATTTATCCTGATCCTAGGATCTTTTATCTTGATGTTTGGATAGATAAACAGTTAACTTATTGTTTTTTAATAAAATTAAAATTGCTTGAATATCTATCATTACGCATACACGCATCTATAAAAAAGAAAAGAGGCTGTTTTTTAAAATGTGAATAAGCTCACAACTAAAATGCGTTCTGTCGGTAAGAGGCACCAAAAAACAACACCTCTTGCCAAGTGAAAGCATTTTAAATCAGGAGCACTTCATTATGAAAAAAATGTTCATTGCAACTGCAATTTTGAGTCTTGCATTTTTATCCTTAAACGCACAGGCCACCATGGAAGCTGCCTGGAGCAATGATCCAGAAGGCGAGGAGATCCATCATCAAAAACCTGCCTGCCCTAACTTCATCATGATCAAACACAAAGACGGCAGCACCGAAGAGCACATATGGTCAAGAGAAGTGCTTAACAAACGCTCTGCCGTTGACTCAGGCGAATGCGTGTTCTACTAAAGCCTGTTACCAACTTGCAAAAAAAGTCAGGGAAATTACAGCATGTGCAAACAGGATCTGATCTTTGAAAAAAATATGCTCAAACGTCAAACCGGCATACTCTGTCTTTTGGGATGGAAACTTGCCGTGGCAGGAGCAGAAACCAGACTGATCATGCAAACCTTAGACAGATTGTGTGCACACTTCGGACTGGAAAAACCCGAAGTGATCTTAACCCGCTCTGTCATCTGGGTGGAAACCCACAAAGGACATCTTAAGTCCTGCGCCCAGCGCCGCATCCAAAACTTCGGGATCAATATGTCCTGCGTTTCAGAATTAAATCTGCTGGTGCTTGAGGTTTTACAAGGGAAAATTGCAGATCTCGGGGAATTTGCCAATCGTATCAATGCGATCGGCCCCTTCCATTACGGTCAGTGGAAACTTACCTTTATCGAGGCTTTCGCTTCGTTGTGCTTTGCCTTTCTAAACGGCGGCGATCTTAAGGTATGTACGGCAGCGTTGCTAGGCGGTTTTATTCTGATGGCAGTACGTTTCTGCTTAATTGCCAAAGGTTATTTCGCACCGTTTGCCTTCATTGCTTCGGCTTTTTGCGGCTGCACTGCAACCTTATTGGTTTCAAAATACGGTATCGCGGCATCAGCTGATGAAATGCGCCTTGCCATCATGGCCACCACCTTGCTTTTAGTTCCTGGGTATCCTTATATGAACGGCTTTTTAGACGTGTTCAAAGGTTATCTTGAAACCGGGATCTACCGTTTGGTAAATTCTGTCGTACTTACCATGTCAGCAGGTATAGGACTTTTCGGAGCCTTGTGGATCATGGGAGCCTTTGCTTATGTCTCATGAATTCATCCTGCGCGTGATCATGGAGGGGGCTGCAGCAGGATTTGTAGCCGTAGCCTTCGCCATGCTCTTTGCAGTCCCCTTGCGTTATCTTGGATATGTAGCCTTGGGCGGCATTGTTACCCGTGTCTTAAGGACCATGCTCTTTCAAGGTATGGGTATTGAGGTGGCCATCGCTACTTTCATTGCCTGCAGTGTAACCTCCGTGATGTTTATAGCCATAGCTCCCCGCCTCGGCGTACCAAGACCCGTATTCACCGTAGCCTCGATCATTCCGCTGGTCCCCGGAATCGATGCTTATACTTGTCTTTTAACTTTGTTTAACGTAATTGACGATCCGTCAAGTTTCATAGGTAACAATGCCTATCTTATCGTCCATCACGGGATGCGTTGCTTTGCCATATTGCTTTCAATTTGCCTTGGAATAGCCATTCCTCCTTTATTTTTCTATCGTTGCCGCAGCAACGACGTTTGAAGTCTTCCCCGCACTCTGCGGGGAACAAATACGATTTCAAAAAGAAAAAACGTGTTTTTGATCACAAATTCCGTATCTTAACCGATTCTTTCACTTTTCTTTTTTTAAAACATATACATATACTAAAAACAAGGAGATTTTCCGTCAGATCAGGACAACCGCAAGGAGGTAGTCCCCATGGCTCAAACAAATTTTCGCGACGCCACCGCAGATGAGATAAGACTCATAGGTGATTTGGCCAGTAAAATCCTGCCTGCCGAGTTTAAAGGGATCTTAAGTTCCGATGAAATAGACTCGATGGTAGAACGCATGTACTCGCAGGAAGTTTTGCAAAACTCCGTAGAGCATGGTATGCATTTCATCATCGCATCTTGTGACGGCAAAGATATAGGTTTTGCCTCTTTCGTTCAGGAAGGCCCTGATCTTTTCTATATAAGCAGGATCTTCGTAACTGACGAATACCGGGATCGCGGAGTAGGAGCGGCTCTCTTCAAAGAGCTAATACGCGAAATCAAACTCTTCCACCCCTCTCCCTGCACGGCAGAGCTTTTGGTCAATCATTCAAGTTCGGCTCTTAACTTTTATCATCGCATGGGTATGGAATTCTCCCGCGAGGTGATCTTCGATCTCGACAGCTTCGAACTTGCCGAACAGATCCTCTCGATAAAGCTGTGAAGCATGTTTTCCCATTTTGCACAAAAATGGGAATACTATGTTGTGCCGACTATTCCCTGTCAAAAAAGCCAAAGCCAGGTTTTTTGTTTTCTTTTGAATATAACTATTTGAAAAATAGTTAATTATTCATATTTAAAAGATTAATTTTACCCTGTCGCCCTGATATTGATCATCAAAACTTACGCACTTATTTAAAGCATACTGTTCCAAAATACAGCATATGATCATTTATTTAGTTTTATTTATTTTTCAAAAAGTTAACTGTATTATTTCTCTTAGACAAAAATTCAGATAAACGGAAACTTACCGTTTTATCATGTTGTTAACGCCATTATCAAATTGATTTTCTGTAATTTTTATCACAATGCACTTTAATTGATCGCTTTATCAGTAACTGTGATCACTTTTGGAAATATATGCTCTTTCCCTTTGACTTATTCACCATTAAAAAGCAGAATTCAGACATACGAAGTTTTTAAAAATTTTTCTTAAAAACTTAAAAGTTTCTTTTTTGATTTGGGGAGTTCGATATGGACTTTAGCGATGTTAGCAAACTGATTTCAGACAACGACGTTAAGTTTGCAGATCTCAGATTCACCGATACCCGCGGCAAGGAGCAGCATATCTCCCTGCCTGCCGATGCCATCGACGAGAAATTCTTTGAGCAGGGCAAGCTCTTTGACGGCTCTTCCATCGCCGGCTGGCGCGGGATCGACAAGTCTGACATGATCCTGATGCCGGACATCACCACCGTCAAGATCGATCCTTTCTACGCTGATCCTACTTTGATCGTACGTTGCGATATTCTCGAACCTCAGACCATGACCGGCTATGATCGTGATCCCCGCTCCATCGCCAAGCGTGCCGAAGAATACTTAAGATCCACCGGCATCGGCGACGAAGCCTACTTCGGACCTGAGCCTGAATTCTTCCTCTTCGATTCAGTCCGTTTCAAGACCGAAATGAAAGGTTCCATGGTTGAGATCGACGATGAAGAAGCCGCTTGGAATTCCGATACCGAATATGAAGACGGCAACAAAGGCTATCGTCCTGCAGTTAAAGGCGGTTACTTCCCCGTTCCTCCTGTGGATTCATCACAGAATATCCGCTCTGCCATGTGCAAAGTCATGGCCAAGATGGGCATGAAGATCGAAGCTCACCACCACGAAGTTGCCACCGCAGGTCAGAATGAAATTGCCACCGAATTCAGCTCTCTTACCAAGAAAGCCGACGACGTGATGATGTATAAGTATGTGGTGCAGAACGTTGCCTTCCAGTACGGCAAGACCGCTACTTTCATGCCTAAGCCCATTTATGGAGACAACGGCTCCGGTATGCACTGCCACCAGTCAATCGGTAAAGACGGCAAGAATATCTTTGCAGGTCCTTTGTACGGCGGTCTTTCACAGGAAGCTTTGTGGTACATCGGCGGTATCATCAAACACGCCAAATCCTTAAACGCTTTCACCAATCCGTCCACCAACTCTTATAAGCGCTTGGTACCGCATTTTGAGGCTCCTTTGATGTTGGCCTATTCAGCATCCAACCGCTCCGCCTCAATCCGCATTCCTTATTCCATCAACCCCAAGGC
>CALBLB010000179.1 GCA_937896115.1 uncultured Succinatimonas sp. | reverse complement strand
CATCAAAATGGTTCCGGTAGCCGCTCTGCTCATGGTACGCATGGTATCCATGGGCGAACGGATTATCTGCCCGTGATCGGTGATCAGCATAAATTCGCTGTCATCGCTGGCACGTACGGCTCCGACCACCGCACCGGCCTTCTCCACTCCGCGCAGAACGAATACGCCCTGACTGCCGCGATTCTTCTTAAGCGGAATATCTGACAAAGCCATACGTTTGCCTATGCCGTTACTGCCGACGATGAGACATTCCTTCATAGGATCAGAAGGGCTCATTACCATAAGCGACACGCATGAGGCGTTCCCGATGAGTTTTATGCCGCGCAGAGAACCTGAGCCACGTCCCGAAGGTCTGATCCCGGATCCTGAATGACGATCAACGCTTTGCTCTTCATCATCGCCGTCGTTGCCATCCTGCTCCTCTGTTTCTTCATCGCCATCCTGTGCATCCTTGCTGTAGTAATCGCAAAAATGCAACGCTTTGCCGTTTGACGCGAACAGATAAATGTCGTCGTCGCCTGAGGAGATCTCCGCACCGATTAACTCGTCGTCATCGCCCAAAGCTATGACCTTGATGCCGTTGTCATTATTGCGACCGATAAAACTCTTGAAAGCGGAAATGGCAGTCTTCTTGACTCTGCCTTGGGAAGTTGCCAGGAAGAAATATGAATTATCAAGCTCTTCATCGTCAGACGGCAGTCTTACCATGGCGGTAATACGTTCGCCTTCGTCAAGCTTGAAGATATTCTGCACCGGACGTCCTCTCCAGGTACGGTTTTCAGAAGTAGGCAGATCGTAAACTATGGTGATGAAACCGCGTCCTTTTGAGGTAAAGCACATCAGACGATCATGGGTATTGGCAACGATGATGCTGGTTAAGAAATCAGAATCCTTAAGTTTGGCCGCAAGTCGTCCTTTGCCGCCGCGATGCTGACTTTCATAAGAGGCGATGTCCTGATATTTTACATATCCTTCGTTTGACAGCGTGACGATCACATCCTGCTTGGCGATGAGATCTCCCTTGTTAAACTCCCCGAGATCTTCGATGAACCCGGAGCGGCGCTTGCTGCCAAATTCCTTTTTAACCTCTTCTAGCTCTTCTCTTATCACCTGTTTCATGCGCACTGGATCATTTAAGATCTCAAGATAGCCCCAAATGCCTTTGATGAGATCCTGATATTCGCCGCGGATCTGATCCTGCGCCAGATGGGTTAAACGGGAAAGTTGCAAAGCCAAAATGGCATCGGCCTGAGCTTCTGACAGGTAATAATACTCGCCGTGCACGCCGCGATCTTCAGGTATACCCTGAGGCAGTGCCACATTGATGCCTTCTTGCGTGCGCTCTATAAGCGGCGAGATCTCCTTTGAACTCCACGCCTCGGCCATCAAACGGCTGCGTGCATCTGCTGTATTGGCAGACGCAGTGATAAGTTCCACCACCTTTTCGATATTGGCTTTGGCAACCATGAGACCTTCGCGCAAATGAGCATTACGACGATCACGGCGCAATAAAAACACGGTGCGACGGGTAACCACTTCACGTCTGAACTTCAAAAACTCCTGCAGGATCTCCTTTAAGGTGAGCAAACGCGGGTGATTGCCGACCAAGGCCACCATATTGATGGGGAAGGAGGACTGCAACAGAGTATTGGAGAAGAGATTGTTCAAAACCGCTTCTTCATAGGCATCGCGTTTTAAATCGATGGCGATGCGTACGTCATGGTTTTTATCGGAAAGATCGTTTACTTCCGAGATCCCTTCTATCTTTTTATCGCGCAACATGGTTTGCAGTTGCTTGTCGATATCGGCTTTATGTACCACATATGGGATCTCATCGATCATGACGGTCTTACGACCTGATTTGTCAGTTTCGATGTGATAACGCGAGCGGATCACGCAACGACCGCGACCTGTGGCATAGGCTTTGCCCGTAGGAAAGTCAGGCCCCGGAATGTAACGCATGAGTTCTTCAAGCGTGATCTCAGGGTTATCGAGCATGGCGCAGGCGCCTTCGATGACTTCGGCAAGGTTGTGACTGGGGATATTCGTGGCCATACCCACGGCAATACCTGACGAGCCGTTCACCAGCAAGTTGGGGAAACGTACCGGCAATACTTCAGGCATGGTCTCGGTGCCGTCATAGTTAGGCACCATGTTGACGGTGTCTTTGTCAAGATCATTTACCATCACGCGGGCGATCTTATTGAGCTTAACCTCGGTATAACGGGCAGCAGCAGGACCGTCACCGTCGATGTTGCCGAAGTTGCCCTGACCGTCAATCAGCGGCTCGCGCATGGAGAACCACTGCGCCATACGCACTATGGTTTCATAAGCTGCGGCATCTCCGTGCGGATGAAAACGACCGATCACGTCACCGACGATACGGGCAGACTTTTTCGTATCTTTCCATACGTTGAGATCGTTCATGTCAAAAAGCACACGGCGATGCACCGGTTTTAAGCCGTCACGCACATCAGGCAATGCACGATCGACGATCACGCTCATGGCATAATCGATAAAAGACTGCTTAAGTTCATCCTCAAGGTTTACGGTCTGAACCTTCTGGGTGACGCTCTGGGCTGCGGTCAAAGCCTCGGGGCCTTCAGGATTTCCCTTCTGTTCGTTGTCGGTCGTATCTGACATTAGGTGCACCTTGTAACTTTTTAATTTTTAAGAAAAAACAGTTATAAGATTATAGCATTTTTAAGATTTTTGAGCAAGATAAACATCTTTATAAAAATTTAAATCTACCTTGATTAATTTTTACAAACAATATTTTTAATATTCGTTATTTTAATTAAAAGAAGCGCTGTTTTGATATTTTCTGAATTAACCTGATTTAAAGAATATAAAAACCATATATTTATATTATAGTTAATAACCGATAATATCTCTTTTATATATACATCTCATACAGATTAAAAATTTTCTCCACCTTAAATTATTGAGAATTTATTAAATCATAAATTTAAAGTCCGCTTGTTTATGCGGTTTTTTTATCTGTATTCATAATTGATATTTTCAAATAATTAACAGTTACCGTTTTGGCCAATCTTGTTCTAAATGATGCATAATTTTTAAAAATCATGCATTTTGCATGCATTAAAACATGTAAAAATTTAAATCAGGTTTTAATTATCATTAAAGTTTTTTCTATAATAAATACATGTTAAAATCGAATACATAAAC
>CALBLB010000178.1 GCA_937896115.1 uncultured Succinatimonas sp. | reverse complement strand
GATGCCAGGTCTTTCCGTGACCATGGGTTTGGCTTTGCTGTTCCCGGTTACTTTTTCAGTAGGCGGTTTAGGCGGCATTATCATGTTGCTGGGTATTTACTGCGGAGCAATTTACGGCGGATCCATTACCGCAATTTTGCTGAAAACTCCCGGTACTCCGGCCTCGGCAGCAACTACCCTTGACGGTTATCCCATGGCCATTGAAAACGGTCAACCGGGACGTGCTTTGTCAATTTCCACCACCGCCTCAACTTTCGGCGGAGTTTTTTCCATCCTTTGCCTTATTTGCTTTGCACCGTTGTTAGCCCAGGTTGCTTTGACATTCTCAAAACCTGAGTATTTTGCCTTGGCCATATTCGGCATCAGCATGGTGACTTCGGTTTCGGCAGGTTCCATCTTAAAAGGAGTAATAGGCTGTCTGGTGGGATTATGGATAGCAACCATAGGACTTGATGCCATGTCCGGTATGGAGCGCTTTACTCTGGGAACGCTCTATCTTTCAGGCGGTGTCTCCTTCATGCCTATCCTGATAGGTCTTTTTGCTTTAACCCAGGTTTTTGTAAATGTCGAAGACATAAAAAACGGTCAGGCCAAGATCCCCGATCTCAAAATAGACGGAGTATTGCCCTCTGCTGCTGATTTTAAACTTACCCTTCCGACTTTAGTCCGCTCTTCTGCCATCGGTACTTTCATAGGATGCGTACCCGGTACCGGCGGAGACATCGGATCCTGGATCTCCTATAACCAGGCTAAAACCTGGGCTCGCGACAGTTCGAATTTCGGAAAAGGCGATCCCCGCGGTATTGCTGCTTCAGAATCAGGCAATAATGCCGTGGTCGGCGGTGCGTTCATTCCGGTTTTAACTTTGGGCATACCTGGAGACGGAGCTACGGCCATCATTTTGGGAGCTCTCATGGTCCACGGCATTCAGCCGGGTCCGCTCCTCTTTATCAATAACCCTGTGGAAATTTATACTATTTTCATCGGTTTGTTGCTTGCCAATGCTTTGATGGGAATTATGGGATTCTCGCTTATTCGCGTGTTTACCAAAGTGGTTAACGTGCCTAAGAAGATCCTGTTGCCAATTATTACAGTTATGGCCATGCTCGGCACCTATTCCTATTCGAATTCAATGCCTGATGTGTGGATCATGATCGCAGCCGGTGTGATTGGTTTCATCATGCACAAGTGCGATATGAGTGTACCGGGAGTCATTATCGGCATCATTCTCGGCAAACTTGCAGAGGAGAATTTTACCGGTTCATTGATGATGAGCGACGGATCTCTGGCTGTATTTGCGGAGAATCCTATTTGTGCCGTATTGTTAGTACTTTCCTTAGTAAGTTTGATGTCACCTACCTACAAACCTTTACTGCGCAAATTATTTGCAAAGAATAAAGACTGACGAATAGCGGCCTTTCTTAAAGCCTCATGAATTTCATTCGTGAGGCTTTTTCTTTGCTGTGAATTCAACGATCGGCATTTGACGGTTATAATTCCATGCATGATGGCTAAATTTTCACTAAAACGAGTTTTCGGGATCCTCGATCTCTATATCGGGCGCAACATGCTGACTTCAGTATTGTTGATGGCATTATGTCTTACGCTTTTTACCGGTCTTATCACTTTTATCGATAAAATGCGCTATATAGGCCGCGGCTCTATCGATTTTTTATTTGTATGCAAATATGTGTCCTACATGTTGCCGGGGATCTTTGTAACCTTCTTTCCAGTGGCTATTTTGATTGGCGGGGTAATAAGCCTGGGATCTATGGCCAGAGGATCTGAAATAGTCGTCTTGCAATCTTTGGGATTGTCGCGCCTGCAGATAGCTTTCAGCTCCTTAAAAAGTCTTATTCCGCTGATGATTGTGGTTCTGTGTCTAGGGGAATTCGTGGTTCCTCAGCTTGAGACTTATGCCGAAACCCAGTATTCGGTTTATGCATCCGGCGGAAAAATGTCCGTAAGTCGCTCCGGAATTTGGTTACGCGAGGGCAATTCTTTTATCGGGATAAGAGCCATGCTATCTGACGGCTCTTTATCTGACATCGTGCGCTATGACACTGATGGCGATAAATTAATTGCAAAAAGCCGAGCAGTAAGCGGACACTACGAAAACGGCAGCTGGAATATGCAAAAGGTATACAAGGTTGCTGAGGGTAAAGACAGGCTCAAGATAACCTTTGTTCCCAAAGAGAGATGGCAGTTAAATCTCAATCCTGAGCGTGTAGATGTTATTAAAAATATCGACAAGACTCTGACCATTAAAGGATTGGTGGACTACATAGGCTATTTGGAGGATAACAACCAACTTTCATCGTCATTCAGACTGCAACTTTATGAAAAGTTGATGCAACCGGTGATCATGGTAGTCATGCTGTTTTTGGCTTTATCAACAGTTTTCGGGCCTTTGCGTAGCATGAATATGGGTACCAGAATTTTGGCCGGTATTACGCTAGGGTTTGGATATTATGTCTTAAATCAAATAGTTGCACCTTTATCTTTAGTTTATGGCATCCCGCCTTTGATAGGTGCTTCGATGGCGTCTATTGTATTCGGCGGATTAGCTGTGGTGCTGTTACGTAGAAAGGCGTGAAAAAAAATTAAAATAAAATTTGCAAATTCTTAAAAATTTGCTATACTTATCCCCGTTGCCGAAGTGATGGAATTGGTAGACGTAGCGGATTCAAAATCCGCCGATAGCAATATCGTGTGGGTTCGATTCCCACCTTCGGCACCATCTCATATCTTTCCCTTCCTTATATAAATCCAATTTTATTGATCCTATTCTTTGAATAATATCTTATTATAAATCTGCAGAAAAAGCATATTAGTTACGGGTATCGTTTTTCGCAAGCACTTTATTTGACGAAATGGTGATGCGTGTTTAATTGTCTGTTTAATAGCCAATTTAGTTTGTCAGATGGTTGATTTTTACTCCATTTCTTCATCGGAAAAGTGTTCATAATTTTTGATGTCTGACTGTCGTTGAATAGTAAAAAAACAAACAGATGTGAATTTTATCACTCGATAGATGATTAAAAAAAATTCATGATAAACGGCATGAAAAAGCCGTTTTCTCAAAAGTTAGCTCCTAAACTCTGCTTAAGAGATTTCAAAGTTAGGAACGAAGTAATTATTTTTGACGCATGCGAGCGTTATGGAAGAAGAGTTTTAGGTGCGTTATTTTTCAGATCATAGTGCGAAGAAAGGCGATCATCTAAAAGATGAAACATATAAATACTCCCTTTGTTTAAAAAACAGATGGAGTATTTATTGAGATGTAAGGTTTTGAGAATGTAGTCTTCGAAAGTTACTTACGTGAGTTAATGGCTTTTACATCACGTAAAGGTTTTCCTACATAGATTTGACGAGGACGTCCCAAACGTGAATCTGAAATAGACTGCATTTCATTCCAGTGAGAGATCCAACCTATGGTACGGGCCAGAGCAAAGATCACGGTAAACATTGAAGTAGGAATGCCGATCGCATTCAAAATGATACCGGAATAGAAATCTACATTAGGGTAGAGATGACGCTCTATGAAATATTCATCATGTAAGGCGATCTTCTCAAGCTCGGTAGCGACCTTCAATGCCGGATTGTCGGTAATGTGTAATTCATCCAAGACTTCGTGACAGGTATCGCGCATGACCAAGGCACGAGGATCGAAGGTCTTGTAAACACGGTGACCGAAACCGAACAGTCTGAAAGGATCATTCTTATCTTTGGCTCTTGCGATGTATTCAGGAATGTGATCGACAGAGCCTATCTGTTGCAACATACGCAAGCAAGCTTCGTTGGCACCGCCGTGAGCTGGTCCCCACAAGGAGGCGATACCTGCGGCGATACATGCATAAGGGTTAGCACCTGAAGAGCCTGCCAAACGTACCGATGAGGTTGAGGCGTTCTGTTCGTGATCTGCATGCAGGATGAAAATACGGTCAAGCGCTTTGGCTATTACCGGATTTACCTTGTATTTTTCACAAGGAGTTGCAAACATCATATGCAGGAAATTTTCTGCATAACTTAAATCGTTACGTGGATATACGAATGGCTGACCGATGGAATATTTATAAGACATGGCAGCCAGAGTCGGCATCTTGGCTATCAGACGTTGCATGGTAAGTTCACGCAATTGCGGATCGTAAATGTCCATGCTGTCATGATAGAAAGCCGAGAGTGCACCGGCCACACCGCAAAGCACTGCCATAGGATGACTGTCACGGCGGAAAGCCTGAAACAGCGATTCCATTTGCGTATGTACCAAAGAATGGTGACGGATACGGTTTTCAAAATCCTTATATTGAGTTTTGGTGGGCAGATCGCCTTTAAAGAGCAGGTAGCAAACCTGCAGATAATTGGTTTTTACCGCCAACTGATCAATAGGGTATCCGCGATACAGCAGTATTCCTTTATTGCCGTCGATGAAGGTTATTCTCGACATGCATGATGCCGTGGAGACGAATCCCGGGTCGTAGGTGAAATATCCTTGCTTGCCAAGAGCACGGATATCGATCACCTCCGGGCCCATATTGCCTTTGAGTATGGGCAGTTTGATGGGATCCCTGCCGGGGATGTTAAGTACGGCAAAGCCGGTCTGTGAAGGTAAATCGTTTTGTTCTGTCATAACGTGCTCTGAAAATTGAAAGAATTCAAAGTTATGGTTTTAATATATCTAACCTGCAAAGTTTTCCAAATTATGCAGTCTTTGCAGAAAATTTGCACAAATAAGGGGCAATAACAGAAAATGCAT
The DNA here is from genome assembly GCA_937896115.1 of uncultured Succinatimonas sp. GTDB lineage: Bacteria > Pseudomonadota > Gammaproteobacteria > Enterobacterales > Succinivibrionaceae > Succinivibrio. Next base: position 16,442 of record CALBLB010000178.1, on the reverse strand, counting down.
ATGGCAATTTTCTTCAATACATCGGAGTCTTGCGAAAAACAGCATGCTTCTCTAGAGTAGACAACTGTCATTTGATGAATGCATTGCTTGAGGTTCTCTTGCGTATGAAGCGAAAGAGGATTTCAACCTGGGGATATAATCCGCCGTACAGATAAATTTTTAGCTTAGGAATTGTTCCGAGAATGGATAAAAGGATACTTTTAACCGAGTGCTCTGATGCTACCGGTTTGATTGCAAAAATTACCGATGCCTGTTTCGTTCATAATTTAAATGTCATAAGGCAGGATCAGTTTGCCTCGGCTGAAGACGGAAAATTCTTTATGCGCTCTGTCTTAGAAGGGGATTTTAAAGACAGTGAAAAGATCATCGAAGAAATAAAAAAGCGTTTGCCTGAAGGAGCGAAGGTTTCATTAAATGATACCCGCCGCCGCCGTCTTTGCGTGTTGGTAACCCGTGAGGCTCATTGTTTGGGTGAGTTGCTGATGAAATCGTATTCTGGAGCGCTTAATGCCGATATCGTCTCGGTTATAGGAAATCATGATGATTTAGGCGGATTGGCTGCAAAATTTAACGTACCGTTTACCTGTTTTGAAAACGCCGACTATACACGTGAGGAGCAGGAAAAACTGATTTTGGACGCTATAGACAAGAGTAAACCTGATCTGGTGATCCTGGCTAAATACATGCGTATTTTGTCGCCTAAATTCATCCGTCATTTCAAAATGGGAACATTGGTTAATATTCACCATTCATTCCTGCCTGCTTTCATGGGAGCCAAACCTTATTATCAGGCTTTTACCCGCGGGGTGAAGCTCATAGGCGCAACTGCGCATTTTGTTACCGATAATCTTGATGAAGGTCCAATCATCGAGCAGGACGTCATCAAGGTAAATCATCGTTATGATCCTGAAACTCTGGCTAAAGCAGGACATGATGTGGAGCAGATGGTACTGTTACGTGCCGTTAACAAGATTTTGGATGACAAAGTCTTTGTGCACGGCAACAAGACGGTAGTGTTCTGATTTTTTGTTTGCTGAAAACAAAGTAAATGACGGCATCAATGTGTAAAACATTGATGCCGTCATGTTTTAGCAAGGTTATAAAAAGTGAAAATCACGGGGCAAGTCTTTCAGGTTTTTGCCACTGGTCGTTTTCTTTTTTATAAATAAAGCGATCGTGCATGCGGTTTTCGCGTCCCTGCCAGAATTCCACCGTGTGAAATTCAACTCTGAAGCCTCCCCAAAATGAAGGTAAAGGGATCTCTCCTCCTTTAAAACGCTCCTTGATCTCCTGGAATTTGGCTTCAAGAATGCCGCGTGAGGAGACAAGATGCGACTGATGGGATGCCCAAGCACCTATTTGTGAAAGACGCGGTCTTGAATGAAAATATTTAAGTTCTTCTGCCAAAGACAGACGCTTGGCATTACCTAAAAACATTACCTGACGCTCAAGATAGAACCACGGGAAAAGCATGCAGATTTTGGGATTTTGCTTAATTTGCTGGGCTTTGCGACTGCCTAAGTTTGTGTAAAACACCAGTGAGTTTTCATCGTAATTTTTTAAAAGTACCATGCGTGAAAAAGGCTGACCGTTGTCATCGACGGTACTTACCACTACGCCGTTTGGATCGTAAAGTTTGGAGTCTATGCATTCTTGCAGCCATTTTTCAAATAATTCTATAGGTTTTTCCGGCAAGTCTTTTTCATCAAGCCCCGACATGGTGTAACTGCGTCTTAAATCTGCAACATCGATCATTTTGACATTCCGTTTTTTGAGTTTCTGAAATTTCACCAAGGAAGTAGCAAAATACTCAAAGCATGATCTGCTTCGAAAAATCCGTTAACTCTTTTAAAGCTATGGGGATTAAATCTGAGCCAAAGGCTTCAAAAATGCTAAAATCCACTTGGTCAAGCCCGACCCTTAAGGGGCCATGGGCGGTTTTCGTTGAAAATAATACATCAGGATACAACAACGTTATGAATAAGTACGGCGAGACTGCACTGGTTATCAATTGCGGAAGCTCTTCTGTCAAATTTGCCATCCTCGATCCGAAGGACGGTCGTGTATTTGTAAGCGGCATCGCCGAAGCTTTAAATCTTGAAGACGCCAGAATTTCTTGGAAATTCGAAGGCGACAAGGAAAAGCAGAAAGCCAGTCTCGGAGCCGGTGCCGATCACACCAAGGCATTGGAATTCCTCGACAAGAACATTCTGTCCAAGGATAAGGAACTTTCAGAATCCATCGTTTCCTGCGGTCACCGTATCGTGCAGGGCGGTGATATTTACACCGAGCCTACCTTAATCAACGATGAGGTTGAAGCCAACATCGCTAAGGTTATTCCTTTTGCTCCTTTGCACAATCCTGCTCACTTGCAGGGTATCGATGCTGCCCGTAAGAGCTTCCCTCATATTCCCCATGTAGCAGTGTTTGACACCGCTTTCCATCAGACCATGCCTCCTAAGGCTTATCGCTATGCCATCCCTGAGGAGTATTACACCGATCTGCATATTCGTAAGTACGGTGCTCACGGTACTTCTCACATGTACGTATCTCAGGAGGCTGCCAAGTTGCTTGGCAAGAAGCCCGAAGAAGTTAACGTGATCACCTGCCACCTCGGCAACGGTGCTTCCGTGTCTGCAGTTAAAGGCGGTAAATGTGTCGACACTTCCATGGGTTTGACTCCGCTTGACGGTTTGGTGATGGGCACCCGTTGCGGCAGTATCGATGCCTCCGTGGTGTTCTTCCTTTGCGAACGCGCTCACAAGACCCCCAAGGAAGTGGAAGAGATCTTCAACCACAAATCAGGTCTTTTGGCTTTGTCCGGCATTTCATCAGATATGCGTCCTATTTGCGAAGGTTATGAAAAGGGCGATGAAAAATGCACTTTGGCCCTTGAGATGTTCTCTTACGTCCTGGCCAAGACCATCGCTTCTTACTATGTGGCTTTGGGTCATGTCGATGCCATCGTCTTTGCCGGCGGCATAGGTGAGAACTGCTGGGAAGCTCGTAAACTTACCTGTGAGCTTTTGAAGGAACCTTTCGGCGTTGATCTTAACGAAGAACTTAATGAGAAGGCTTTGGCCCGTCTCGGCTTTGAAGGTGAGATCTCTACTCCTGCATCCAAGGTAAAACTTTACATGATCCCTACCAACGAGGAATTGATGATTGCTCGTTCTGCTATGAAATTTGTAAAGTAAGCAAATATTGTAAAGCCCGGCGTTAGCTGAGCACGAAGCCCGTTCGAGCCGGAGCCCGAGCGGGCTTCGTCATAATTGAGTACAAAGGAGAACAAAAGTGGAAATACTGTCGCAGATGACCATCTTCTTTTTTCTGCTGATGTTGGGAGTAGCAGGGCGGTTGTTAGGCATTATCACTGAGACAATCAGACAGGCTTTAACCAAGATAGTAGTGAATCTGGTGACTCCGTGCATGTTGCTCTCCTGTGATCTATCCGCCGTGATAGCACAGGATCTCTCCTTTATAGGTTATGCCATGCTGGTAATGCTGCTCATTCAGTTTTCGCAGATCGTCTCAGGATTTGTCGTACCTTGGCTTATGAGATACCGCAAAGAAGATCGCGGTACGGTCAATATGCTCTTTACCTGTACCAATATTTTGCTTTTGGGGATCCCGCTGGTCGGAGCTTTGTACGGAGATCTGGCTATCGTCTATATGTCCATAGCCATAGTTTTCAACAATTTCCTGCTTTTTTCCTATGGAATAGTCATGGTAGGCGGCGGGCGTGATCAGATCTCGTTTAAACATTTGGCAACCAACCCTTCTTTTATTTCAAGCCTTGTGCTGGTGATATTTATTTTGACCGGTTTTGAGTTGCCATCCGGGGTAAGAGATGCTCTAGGGCGCGGCGGAGCGGCAGCTCCGGTTTTGGCAATGATGATAGTAGGCTCGGCAGTTCCCGAGATTAAATTTAAAGAGACCTTGCGCGATTACAGATTGATGATCTTTGTTGTCGTAAAGATGCTCATCGTACCTGCCGTTTTACTATGGGCTTTGCAGTGGAGCTTCAGCTCTCGTGAATTTGAAGGTGTTGCTTTGGTGATCTTGGCAGGACCTTCGGGAGTTATGACTGCGGTGTTGGCAGCTTTATACAATCCGACCATGGTGGCACCGGCAGCACGTGCTGTCTCACTTACTACTGCCGCCGCGGTGTTTACCATTCCGTTAGTTGCAGTGATCACGGGGATCGGCCTTTAAAAAAATTCCGCGCAAGGCGCGGAATTGTAAAAAAAGGCTGAAGATCAGATCTTAAACTTATAGCAGATGAATCTTGAAAGCGGAGCTTCCGGGGTCACCATGGGGTTTTTATCTGCAAATTGAGGCAGATGCGGGCAGTCAGGGTAGAACTCGGGTTCAAAACACAAAGCGCTTTGTGCCTGATAAACCTTACCGTCGTCACGGGCAACTATCTGCTTTGCAGGATCCGGGCTGTAGATGTAATTTCCAGAGTAGAACTGGAAGGCAGGATAGTCAGTGTAAAGTTCCATCTTTACGCTGCCGTCATCGGAGGCAACTTTTGCAAAAGGTTTAAGAGGATCGCCTGCAATGATGAAAGGGTGATCATATCCTAAGGCCAGTTCCATCTGCTCATCACGCATGAAATCCTTACCTACGGTCTTGGGGGCTGAATTAAAGTCAAAAGCGCTGCCGCGTACTTTGCGTACTTCTCCTGTGGGAATAGAGTCGGCATCGCAGGGAAGGTATTCAGTGGAATCAAACCAGATGGTGTGATTGAGAGCTGAAGAGTTTTTGCCGTTTAAGTTAAAGTAAGAGTGATTGGTGATGCAAGACCAGCATTTTTGATCACAGCTTCCTAAGTATTCAACTAAGAGCGAGTTGTCGGCAGTTACGGTATAGGTTACCCTTAAAGTGTAATTGCCGGGAAAACCCATGTCGCCGTCATGTGAAACTAATTCATAGGTAAGAGAATTGGCAGATTGGGCTACCAAGGTAAAACGGCGCTTGTCAAAACCTTCTACGCCGCCGTGGAGAGTGTGTCTGTCGTTTGATTTTAAATGGTATTCCTTACCGTCGATTACAAAACTGTTATCGGCTATGCGGTTGGCAAAACGGCCTATGGTGGCGTTGAAATAACAAGATTGAGTCGACCATTGCTCGGGATCGGCAACACCTAATAAAACCTCGCGCGGTTTTGCTTCGCCGTATACCGGTACTTTTATCGAAATGATGGTTGCGCCCCAATCCATGATGGTAACGCTAAGTCCGTTGTTATTGCTTATGGTTTTAAGCTCAGGTTTTTCCGAGTATTTGGTGTTGTCAGCCATTTTGGTTTCCTTAAAAGATGGTTATGCTCAAATTATAGGCTTTTTTGGTAAACGGCAAAGGATCAAAAGACTAAGTTAAGAATTTGATCAGGGCAAAGGCAGTAAAAAGCCCGGAAGAACCGGGCTTTGCAAACGATTATAAAGCTGATTTGTCAGGAGTTAACCAAGCAGGATTGCCTTTTTCATAAGCGGCGATTTCATCTTCATGCTGAAGCGTAAGTGAGATTGCATCGAGACCTTCTAAAAGGCAGTGACGTCTGAATTCGTCAAGGCTGAAGGTAAAGTGCAGATCGGCGCAGTCAACGGTCATATCTACAAGAGAAATGCGGATTTTGGTGCCGGGAGCTTTTTTAAGCACTTTGAAGATCTGATCCACTTCATCTTCCGTAAGGCGTAAGGGTAACAGACCGTTGCCTAAGGAATTGTTGTTGAAGATGGAGGCAAAGCTCGGGGCAATTACCGCTCTGAAACCGTAATCCATAAGCGCCCAGGGAGCGTGTTCACGCGATGAGCCGTTACCGAAATTGTCACGGGCTACCAAAATGGTGGCACCGCTGTATTCAGGTTTATTCAGATTAAAGTCAGGATTTGGACGGGTTTCGGCATCGTCCAAATAGCGCCAGTCGTGGAACAGGTGCTTGCCAAATCCCTTGCGACTTACGGCAAGTAAGAACTGCTTGGGAATTATCTGATCAGTATCGATGTTGGCAGAGTCCAAGGGAACCGCCACACCTTCGTAAACGGTGAATTTTTCCATGACTCTCTCCTTATTTTAAAAACTCGCGAACGTCGGCTAAGCATCCTTTTACCGCACAAGCGGCAGCAGAAGCCGGACTCATCAAATGGGTACGTGAGCCTTTGCCCTGACGTCCTACGAAGTTGCGGTTTGAGGTTGAGGCCACGCGCATGCCGGCAGGTGCACGATCATCGTTCATGGCAAGACACATGGAGCATCCTGGGAGTCTCCACTCAAAGCCTGCGTCTTTGAAGATCTTATCAAGACCTTCGCGCTCTGCCTGAGCTTTAACCCACTGGGTACCGGGTACGGCAATGGCAAGCTTGATATTCTTGGCAATATGACGTCCTTTGAGTACTGCGGCGGCGGCACGGAAATCTTCGATGCGTCCGTTGGTGCAGGAGCCGATGAACACGTAGTCAACGGGAGTACCGGCGATCTTTTGATGAGGTTTTAAATCGATGTAAGCAAGTGCGTCGGCACAGGATTTACTTACTATAGGATCGGCAAAATCGTCAGGTGACGGCACGCAGGCGGTAATGGCACATTCTTGTCCCGGGTTGGTACCCCAGGTAAGCTGAGGCTCGATGGCAGAGGCATCCAAAGTGACCACTTTATCAAAATGGGCGTCGGGATCAGACTTTAAGGTCTTCCAATATGCAACGGCTTCTTCAAAAGCTTTGCCTTTGGGCGCCATGAGACGGCCTTTGATATATTCAAAGGTGGTTTCGTCTGGGGCAATCATGCCCACGGTGGCACCGAACTCGATGGCCATGTTGGACAAAGTCATGCGTCCGTCCATGGATAAAGCGCGTACGGCTTCACCGCAGAACTCCACGGCATATCCGGTTCCGCCTGCGGTGGTGAGCTTGCCTATGATCGCTAAAATCAGATCTTTGGCACTGCAAGCAGGCGAGAGCTTACCCGTGCATTCTATCTTCATGGTCTTGTATTTGGCTTGTTTTAGAGTCTGAGTGGCCATGACGTGTTCAACTTCGGAAGTTCCGATACCAAAGGCTAAGGCACCGAAAGCTCCGTGGGTTGCGGTATGAGAATCACCGCATACCAAAGTAGTACCTGGCAGAGTGAATCCGACCTGCGGTCCTACGATGTGCACTATGCCCTGATTGGGATCTCCCAAGCCGAACAAAGTTACGTTAAATTTTTTGGTATTGTTGATAAGAGCCCGTATTTGAGTCTGAGCCATAGGAGAGCATGCTTCGATACTCTGTTCACGGGTTGAAATGTCGTGATCCATAGTAGCGAGAGTAAGCTCCGGGTGACGTAACTTACGATTGGCCGCTTCAAGACCTGCAAAGGCCTGAGGTGAGGTTACTTCATGGCAGAGGTGGCGATCGATAAAGAGAGTGGGCAGCTCGCCTTCCTGACGGAAGACGACGTGACTGTCGTAAACTTTCTCGTAAAGAGTTTTACCCATTTTGGTTTCCTGACTTTTGGTAATAATTAAGCTTCGGTAACGGCCTGGGCGATCTTGTCGCCCATTTCCTGAGTGGAAAGAGCTTTGCGTGACGATGCGCCCGACTCCATAAGATCTGCAGTAAGGTTACCTTCGCGCAAAACCTTGGATACGGCATCTTCTATGGCTTTTGCCGCTTCGTTTTCTTTTAAGGAGTAACGCAGCATCAAGGCCGCCGAAAGAATTTGGGCTACTGGGTTGGCTATTCCTTTGCCGGCGATGTCAGGAGCGCTGCCGCCTGCCGGTTCATAAAGACCGAAACCGCCTTCACCTAAGGATGCCGAAGGCAGCATGCCCATAGAGCCTGTGATCATGGCGCACTCGTCAGAGAGTATGTCCCCGAACATATTCGAACAAAGCAATACGTCAAACTGTGAAGGAGCTTTTACCAGCTGCATAGTGGCATTGTCGATGTAAATGTGTTCAAGTTGCACTTCAGGGTAGTCTTTGGCAACTTCGGTGACTACCTCGCGCCAAAGAATGGAGCTTTGCAGTACGTTGGACTTATCCACTGAAGTTACTTTTTTATTACGCAACATGGCAGCTTCAAAGGCTATTTTGGCGATGCGTTCGATCTCGTAGCGATGATAGATCTCGGTATCGAAAGCTTTTTCTTGAGGTCCGCTGCCTTCGCGTCCTTTGGGCTGTCCGAAATAAATGCCGCCTGTAAGTTCTCTTACACACAGCATGTCAAAACCGCGCATGGCAATATCGGCACGCAGCGGTGACAGAGCACCGAGACCTTCGTAGATTTTTGCCGGGCGGAAGTTGCAGTAAAGCTTAAAATGCTTGCGCAGAGGGAGCAGAGCACCGCTTTCAGGACGCTGTGACGAAGGCAGATGATTCCATTTGGGACCGCCTACGGAGCCAAACAGGATCGCGTCTGACTGCTCACATGCTTTTAAGGTATCTTCAGGTAAAGGAGTCCCGCAGGCGTCGATGGCACAGCCGCCGGCCAGTTTTTCAGTCATCTCAAGTTCAAAACCGAATTTTTGGGATACGGCCTTTAAAACTTTTTTGGCTTCGTTCATGACCTCAGGGCCGATACCGTCACCTGCTAAAACTGCGATCTTGTAGGATTTCATCTTATTTCTCCTTGTTCTCTTCCTGTTCTTTTTCCTGCTCTATGACCTGCGCACGATAAATGCTGTTGCTAGCTGAGATAAGCGACAAAGCCGAGGCTTCGATAACGTCCGTGGATATGCCCACACCGTAATAATGACGACCTTCGTAAATTACGTCGACGTTAACCTGTCCTTGGGCATTCATGCCTGAGCCTTTAGCATTGATTTGGAAACTCTCAAGTTTGAGTTTCAAACCGGTAAGACGGCTGATGCAGTTGAATACCGCGTCCACAGGCCCGTTACCGGTACCTGATTCGGTACGGGTGCGTTTGCCGATGCGCAGTCTTACGGAAGCCGTAGGAATGATGTTTTTGCCGCCTGACATTACCGAAAGGTTATCGAGCTTGAATTGATTTTCTTCATCCTCGTCTTGGGAGAAGTACATCAAAGCTTCAAGATCGTAATCAAAAACCTGTCCTTTGCGATCAGCAAGCTTTAAGAAACGCTGGTAAATATCGTCTAGGTTGTAGGTACCTTCCTTGTACCCGAGTTTCTCGAGTACGGCTTTGATCATATGACGTCCCGAGCGGGCGGTCATATGCATGTTGTTTTCTTTAAATCCCACGCTTTCGGGGGTGAGAATTTCGTAGGTCTGTTTATTCTTCAGCACCCCGTCCTGATGAATTCCCGAACTGTGAGCAAAGGCATTGGATCCTACGATGGCTTTGTGAGACGGAACCGGTTCATTGCACACGGAAGCCACCATTTGTGAGGCACGGGCGATGTTCTCTGCAACGACATTGGTGTATACGCCGTGCATGTACGGAGCTCTGAGCTTCATGCTCATCACTACCTCTTCCAAAGAGCAGTTGCCGGCACGCTCTCCAAGACCGTTCATGCATACTTCTATCTGGCGCGCACCTTCCTGAACTGCAGTCAGTGAATTGGCCGTGGCCATACCCAGATCGTTATGACAGTGAACGCTGATACGGGCTTTGTCGATGTTCGGAACGCGGTTGAACAAAGTCCTGATGATGCCTCCGAATTCGTAAGGCAGGGTATAGCCTACGGTATCGGGGATGTTGACGGTGGTGGCACCTGCGTTGATGGCAGTTTCTACGATGCGGCAGAGGTGATCTATAGGGGTACGTCCGGCGTCTTCGCAGGAGAACTCCACATCATCGGTATAGTTTCTGGCATAACGTACGTGGTGATCGCACATGGCGATGATGTCATCGAAACTGCGGTGCAGTTTATCTTTGACATGGATGTCAGAAGTAGCCACGAAGGTATGAATTCTGTAATGATCAAGTCCGTGCAAAGCTTCGTGTACGGCATCTATGTCTTTTTCCACCGTACGGGAAAGACCGCAACATACGGCATGCTTCAGCGCATGTCCTATGTCGTGTACGGATTTAAGATCTCCTGGGGATGAGATAGGGAAGCCTGCTTCGATTACATCAACTCCGAGTTCGTCGAGCATCATTGCAAGTTGCAGTTTCTGCACCGGAGTAAGAGAGCGCATCAACGCCTGTTCGCCGTCACGTAAAGTTGTGTCGAATATATAAACGTGGTTCTTATCGTCTGCCATAGTAAGCCTTGCAAAAACCTAAGTTGAATCAACCGGAAATATCCGGCGTTTGCAACATCATATATCGCGTTTTTTGCAAAGCAAGTGTTTTTTGCAAATCAAAGAAAATAATTTTCTTATTTATTTGAAATTAAATAATAAAATTTTTTAAAAATATTAAGTTTTGTAATAATTATTTAAGCTTTTTCTTTTGCAAAAACACCTGTTTTTGCAAAAAACATAAGTATGGAAGGCTCAGAAAATATTGAAAAAAACGGCGCTTTATAAAAAAGCACCGTAACGCAGAGATGATTTACAGTTTAATTTAATTTTTCCTGGACTATGGCAAACCCGCCGGTACTGTCATCATTCGGGATGAAATTAAGACGGTTGGTAAATCCTTCAGGAATGTCTTCTTCGTGGTGTGAAACGAAAAGCACCGAAGTGTGGCCGTGTTTCATGATGTAGGTAATGAAGGCTTTTACCTGAGCACGGGCAAAACCGTCAAGTCCTTGCAAGGGTTCGTCCAGGATCAAAAGCGGAGGAGTTTTTACCAAAGCACGGATGATGAGCAGCATGCGCTGCTGACCAAATGACAAGGCTTTAAACGAGGTGTGTTCTTTGTCGGCAAGTCCTGCGATCTTAAGCCAGGCACGGGCACAGGAGAGCTCTTCATCCCCAGGCTGAGTATAAAGTCCTATGGAGTCGTAAAAACCTGATAACAATACGTTGATGGCAGGCGAACTTACGCGATAGTCAAGATGCAATGCTCCTGAGACAGCACCGTAATATTTTTTGATATCCCAAATACTTTCACCGTTTCCGCGTTTAAAGCCGAAAACCGTTACGTCGTTTGCGTATACCAGAGGATTGTCACCGGTGATGAGCGAGAGCAAGGTTGATTTTCCCGCACCGTTAGGGCCCATGATGTGCCAGTGTTCACCCGGGTTAACCGTAAAATTGAAATGGTCGAAGATCACGCGTTGGTATTCTATGTGGATGTCGCGCAGTTGCACTATAGGACCTGAGGGGATCTGCTTTAAGGCAAACTTTGCAGGAGTTTTGGGCAAATTGACATCCGGCATGTCTGCATATCCTAAGAGTACTTTGGCATCAGGATCGCTTTCTATTTCTTCCCTGGATGAAAGCTTGGTTATGGCGCAGTCTTGAATTATGCCCATTTTGGTGAGCGTTTCGGGGATCTCCGAAGGGCGGTTGACGATCAGCACGGTAGGCGTTTTATAGCGTGTGTGCATTTCGTTGATAAGCTGCAAAAGGTTTTTGCGCGTTTGGATGTCAAGAGCGTCAAAAGGCGTATCCAGCACCAAAAGATTCGGTTTTGAACATAAAGCCTGGGCCAAAAGAGCCTTGCGTCCTTCTCCGCCTGAAAGGGTACGCAACGGTTTATTTAAAAGTGCTCTTAAATTCATGCCGTCCATGACCTGATCGTAAATTTCAGGATCGGCATCGGCAAGCAGATCTGCAACGGTAATGCCTATTTCTTCTTTGGCAGTAGTTGAGTCAGAATTGCGCATGTTGTAGTCATCTTCAAAGAGTTTCATTTGTTTTTCAAAGGAGACTAAAACAGGGTGATAATTTTCAGGGGCACTGCCGCGTATAAGTTCAAGCTCTCCTGCAAAAGCCCGTGCAATCGAGGTTTTGCCGCTGCCGTTTCCGCCTATAAGCACGATGAGATCGTCTGGGGCGATGGTAATTGTTCCTAAATTAGCGGTAGGTTCTGTTCCATGAGATTTTTTACTGATGCGAAAAAGGGTGTTTTCCCACGTGATGGTACGGCTGGTCATGATGTATGCCTGTGTTGTATAAAAAAATATTGGATGATTGTAACAGGATCGTATGCCTGCATCTTTCATACATTCTTTTTGCAGGTGCTTTTCTTAAAAGGATCGTTTTCAAAACTTTGAAAATGCCTTTGCAAATTAACTTTGATCACATGCGCAAAAACGATTAAAAAACGTGGATTTGGCTTTGCTCATGCATTACCTTTCATACAAGGTGAATCTTTGTGTGCCTGTATTGAGGCAGTGAATACTAAACTCATAAGACAAGGAACAGTCATACCTTACATAAGGATGTTCCATAAGGAGATTAAGATATGGCAGAGCGCAACAACACTTTTGCGGTGCTTTTAAAACCCGGAGAGGAACAGCCTGCAATAGGCAGAGCCGCCCAATATGCCCATTTTGAACCTTCCATTGAAGTTACTGCAGTAAGAGTGGTAAACAATTGGAGATCCGGAGAGGAAAATGCCGTCACCAACAAGATAAAAGCGGATTTTGAAAAACTGCATCGCCGTTATCCTGCCATCTTGAACTTTAAACTCAAAGTGATCTTTTCAAAAGATGTTCCGCAAGCTTTTGTCAAAGAATGTCATGACGGCGGTTATGCTTTGGCCATAATTTCTGCCAACAGACGCAATACCATCAAAGATCTTTTTATAAGTACCATAGACAGCAGCATTATGAAGACCATCTCAATTCCTTTGATGGTGGTTAAAGATGAGCACAGTCAAAGCAAACTAGGGCGTACCATCTTGCTGGCCGTCGATTTTGAGGAGAGTTCGCACCTTAAGATCCTTGATGAGAAACTGCTTAGTGCCGCACTAAAATTTGCCGAGCATTTTAACGGCGAGGTGCACATAGTCAATTGTGTAAGTCCGGTAAATCGCGGTCTTATGGCAGGTGATACCAGCTTGTCAAAGATCATCGCAGGAAGCGGCGTGATGAGCAGGGTAGGAGTGCATCATCGCATAGTAGAGGAGTTTGCGCAGGAGCATAACATTCCCATTGAGCATACTCACGTGGTGGAAGGTCGTATAGACGAGGAGATCCCAAGACTTTGCGAACAACTTGATGCCCGCATGGTGTGTATGAGCTCAAGTCCCAGATCATCTTTCTTCGGAACTGTAAATTCTTCTGCCTGCGAACTGGTTTTGGAGCAGATCCGCGGTGACGTGTTCATAGTCACTGCAGATCAGCAGGCGTAACTGCAAAAAAAAAGTAAAAGCCCCCGCAAAAAACGAGGGCTTTTAAATTCAGCGCCGTCACTCAGACATTGAACAGGAACTCGAACAGATCGCCGTCCTGTACTATGTAATCTTTTCCTTCTGAGCGCAGTTTTCCTGCTTCTTTTGCTCCGACCTCACCGTTGTATTTGATGAAATCATCATAAGCTATGGTCTGAGCTCTGATAAAACCGCGCTCAAAATCAGAGTGGATCTTACCTGCAGCCTGCGGTGCCGTGGCACCTACTTTGACCGTCCAGGCTCTTACTTCTTTGGGGCCTGCGGTAAAGAAAGTCTGCAAGCCCAGCAACTGATAACCTGCACGTATGACGCGGTTGAGCCCGGGCTCGGTAAGTCCCATGCTGTCCATGAATTCCTTGCGATCTGCATCGTCCATGGAGGCCAGATCTGCTTCAACGGCGGCTGATACCGGTACCACTATCGAACCTTCTTTGGCAGCTATTTCCTTTACTTCATCAAGGTAAGGATTATTTTCAAAACCGTCTTCTGAGACGTTGGCTATGTACATTACCGGTTTTAAAGTCAGGAAATTGAAATTCTTAATGGCTTCTTTGTCGGCTTTGGTAAATTCAACCTGACGCAGATTTTTACCTGCTTCAAGAGCCGGTTTGCATTTTTCTAAAGCAACCCCCTGAGCCAAAGCTTCCTTATCACCGCCGGTGCGCGCGCGTTTGGTCAGACGCTGCAGTGCTTTGTCACAGATTTCAAGATCGCTTAACGCAAGCTCGGTACTGATGATCTCGATATCTTCGCGAGGATTAACTTTGCCGCTTACATGGATCACGTTTTCATCGTCAAAACATCTGACCACGTGGGCAATGGCGTCGGTTTCGCGTATGTTCATCAAAAACTGGTTACCAAGACCTTCACCCTTGGAGGCGCCCTTAACTAATCCTGCGATATCAACGAACTCCATAGAGGTAGGGACTATCTTGGCAGGGTGTACTATGGCAGCTATCTTATCAAGTCGCGGATCCGGCACGGGAACGATACCGGTATTAGGATCGATGGTACAGAAAGGGAAGTTTTCAGCAGCGATCCCGGCTTTGGTTAAGGCGTTAAAAAGTGTAGATTTGCCGACATTAGGCAGACCTACTATGCCGCAGTTAAAACCCATGATGTCCTCTTTAAATTTTCTTTATTGGTTGATTAGTTGTTTTGAGCTGGTTTAAAGCCGTTTACGGCGCAGGTAGCTTTTTGCAGACCTGAGGTATACAGCGTTTTCAAAGCCTGCAAAGCACAGGTATATGCTTCGTCGATATCTTCACGATCACTAGGTGCACAGCGTCCTAACACCCAGCTTATAACGTCACGGGAAGGAGGCATACCTATACCTATGCGCAGTCTCATGAAATTCTGATTATTGCCAAGACAGGCTCCTATGCTTTTAAGACCGTTGTGACCTGCAAAACCGCCGCCGATTTTAAGCTTCATGTGTCCGGGTAAAAGATCCAGATCGTCATGGACGACGAGTATTTCTTCCGGGGCAATTTTAAAAAAAGTACACAAAGCTGCGACGCTGCGTCCGCTTTCATTCATAAAAGTGGTCGGAAAAAGCAGTCTTACATCGTGATCTGCAAGCATGCCGCGGGCACTCATGCCCAAAAAACGGCTTTCGCTTTGCAAAGTTACGTGCATGTCATCGGCAAGCAATTGTAAAAAATCCACACCTACGTTATCACGGGTATTAGCATATTGGGTACCGGGATTTCCAAGTCCCACGATCAGTTTTGGTAAAACTTGGCATTTATCGGTCACAGATCTTTACCTCATTTTTTTGTTCGCAGGTGAGTTTACTGCAAAGTTCATTTACTGTTTGGTTATGTTCTGAAATTACAAAATTACCGGCTATCTCATCAAGCGGGATCAAGACAAAAGCACGCTCGTGCAGATGAGGATGAGGTAATGTCAGTTCTTTGGTATGCATAACCACATCGTCAAAAGCGATTAAGTCAAGATCCAAAGTACGGGGGCCGTATTTTAAATTGCGAACGCGATGAAAATCCTGTTCAAGCTTTTGCATGCGATGTAAAAGTGAAAGCGGAGCAAGAGTGGTTTCAATTTTACAGGCACAGTTGATAAAGTCAGGCTGTTCCTTATATCCCCATGGTTTGGTCAAATAAAGCGAAGAAAACGCTGTCATGCGGCAACCCTCGATTTGTCCTAAGGCTTTGATTGCCGCGGCAACGGTTTCTTTGCTGTTACCTAAATTGGATCCTATGGAAATAAGTGCTGTAGACATTGCTTAAGGATCCAGATGCATGGATGCGCGCCAGGCACGGGCACGGGCCAAACGATCCTCTCTTTCAGGATCATTAGTTTCAACAGGTACCGCTTCGTTTGATTTTGCAGGTGCAGTCAAAACCTGAGTATCGTTTTGCTCGTTTGCAGTCGCTGCTTCTTTGACGTTGCGTTTTTTCTTATTCTTTGACGAACGGGATTTTTTCTCTGCATCAAATCCCGGGCTCATACTCCAAGGATCGGTATTTTCCGTATCTAAGGCATCGCGTTCTTTGGCGAGACGTTGTTCATTTTTTTGCTTGGAACGGGCGGCGCTTTCGTCATAGTAAGGTTGCCAAAAACGCACGAAAGGTTCGAGGTAAGGCTCAAACCGTGCTCTTAATCTGAAGATGTCGAAGCCTCCGCGGAAGAGCTGACGTGAGGTTACGGCTTCAACAGACTTGGGATCGTCTATTTCCAAAAACTGCAATTGCAATGACCACATGGAACGTATCGATTCTGAGATGCTCATGGGAATAGCCGTAACCGCGTGCTGAATTCTCAGTACTTTGGGGCAGGCAATGTCAGCAAGTTCGCGCATGGAAGCGGCGTTGACCACGCTGTCGTTGAGATCGCTTAATCTTAAGATCTCGTTTTGGAATTTAGCCCAGAGAATGACCGCATATAAGAAGTGCGGCATATTGCGTTTTTGTTCTTTGCAACGCTCGTCCGAACTCTTTAAAGCATATTCGACAAAAGAATTGAAGACCGGGTTTTCAAGATATTCTTCAAGTCCCGGGAACAGGATCTCGAAAATTCCGTATTCCTTCAGAATTTTGAAGCTTTGCAAGCCGTGTCCGGTTAAAAACAGCTTGTTTACCTCTTCAAACATTCTGGCGTTGGACACCTCTTTTAATGAGGGGGCCATACGTTTTATAGGATCGGCGGTGCGTTTTGAGATTTTAAAGCCCAGCTTTGCGGCAAAGCGTAAGGCTCTGATCATGCGTACGGGATCTTCGGCATAGC
>CALBLB010000177.1 GCA_937896115.1 uncultured Succinatimonas sp. | reverse complement strand
TTTTTTTTTTTCCCTTTAAAAAAAACCTCGAAAGGGGGGGGGGGGGTAACCAGTTTGCCGAGAATAAGATTTAAAAGACAGAGCGTCAGCAACAATAAAACGCCTTCACCTTCTCCCCAAAGGTAAAAAAGCAAACTTGAGAAAATAAGCAACCAATTTCTCAATGCGCCTTTAAGAAGCCTGTCCAAGGCTAAAAAAAGCGGCAAAAAGCAGAAAACAAAACTTAGTTGAGAGAAAACCATGAGTTTTCCTAAAAAAGAAAGAAAGTCACATCTTATGCCTAACCGTGACTTTCTTGAAAATTATTGCTGAACTTTTGATCAGCTCAGATGTTTTGCAAGAAAATTCAGCACCACCTGCTGAACTTCAGGCTGTACCCAATGGCTGCCGCCGTGTCCTGCCCCTTCAACCAGATAGCGTTCGGCCTCTATGCCCTTGGCTCTTAAAGCCTGGAACATGATATCGGTTTCAACTTCTGAAACCAAAGTATCTTTGGTACCGTGGAACAGCAGGAAAGGAGGGGTATGCTCATCCACATAATTTGCAGGATTGTAACGTTGCACCTCCTCGGATCTTGCAGAAACCGAGGCGTCAACTCCGCCGCAGATGGTACAACCGTTTAACCATAAAGCCTGACAAGCACTGGGAGAATCGTAAGCTCGTACGGTTTTCTCATCAAAACCGTCAGCCATGCGCGATAAATCGGTCACCCCGTAAAAATCCACCACGCAGGACACCTCGGATGAAACATCGGTATTTTCTCCGACATCAAAAAGTCGGCTGTGTCCGGTAACTCCAGCAAAACAAGAAAGATACCCGCCTGCTGAAGTTCCCATGATCCCGATACGTTTGGGATCCACACCAAAACGCATGGCATTTTTACGCAGATAACGTATCGCCGTCTTGGTATCGATGATGGGCGCAGGCAGATTAGCCTGAGGTGCAAAACGATATTCTATCGAAGCTACCAAATACCCGGCTTTGGCAAGACACATCCTGATCTCAAGATGAGAGGCACGGTTTGAAGTGATAAATCCGCCGCCGGTCACAAAGATCATCGCCGGCAAAAGCTTGCCGGTACGCGGTCTTAACACGTCCATTTTAAGATCAACATTGGGGTAACTGTGCACGCTCACCTGTGAATAGGTGATCCCCGGAATAAGATCGATACGCAGGGCTTGCTGCGAAACCTTAAGCAATTTGCTTTGAGCTTTTTGGATCATGATCCTTGTACCCATCAAAAAAGGCGGGATCTCCGCCTTTATTCAAATTAGAGAAAATCAGAAACTCAGCGAACCGTTGATATAAAGTCCGTAAGAAGGATCGATATCCTGTTTGCCAAGCTTGTTACCGTCCTTGTCGTACAACTTAAGTTCACGATCAAAACGAGCTTCAACTCCGGCTCTTAAAGTCAGAGCATCCAAAGGATTGAATACCACACCTGCAGAAGCGGAGATACTGCGCTCCATCAAATATCCTTCAGCAGCACTGCCGTGCTTACTTTTGTCATCTGAGAGCTGATAGATGTCCCTGTCTATACCGCGCACCGTTCCTTCAAGTGCCATGGCATTGGTAAAACGATATTGAGCGTGGTTTTGAGTGCCGAACACTCCGGAAAAACCAAGCGCATCGGGACTGCGGTAGTGCACCATGAGTATAGGCTGAAAATAGTTTTCTATCTCATTGATATTCATGGATAAGCCGCCGGTGATCCGCCATTCGTTGCCAAAATCGTAATTAAGACCTGCACGCGGAGTAATGGAATAATTTTCAGAAGGATGGAAGTCATCTTCCCAGCCAAATGCCAAACCGCCGCCAACGAAGTATCCTAAAGTTCCGGGATTTACCTTGGTATATCTCAAATCTGCAAAAACTTTATTCATATCGACATCGGGACGATTGGAAAAGTCATATTCGGTTTTTGTATAACCCAAAGTTAAAAAATCATTATTCCCCACAAGCCCGTAGGAAGATGTTTTGACATCGCCTGAGGCACCGTCAAAATCGGCAGTCCCAAGGTGCGAGTACACAGGGGTAACGGTAAAATCTGCAGCCATTGAAGGAGCGGATAAACAGACCACTGTTGCCGCCAAAAAAGCTAACTTGCGCATAAGAAAAAATTCCCAATTTATATGTTTAGTATGTTTAACCGGCCCGCTCCATAGACCTCGGTGCAATTTTAACAAAAAGCTGTTTTTTTTCCCATGAAAAGACCGTCTTAATACGACAATCGTATCGTGAATGTTTTGTAATATCTTGAAAAAAATTGAAATATTTGAATTAACAATATTGATTTTAAAGATTTTTTTGTTGTTTCATAACTTTTAAATTGTGCTATTCTTGCACAAAAATTTGACGGACTTAACAATTATGCTACGCGAAGGGATCTTTATTGCCGCGCTTGCCGCTGCAACCGCATCATTTGCCGATGAGCAGGATCTTGGTGACAAGTTACTGCAAGTCAAGGGAACCATGGACAGTATCAACGGCGAGTTGAATTCTCAACACGCAGATCTAAGTCAAATCAAAAGCGATTTAAATGCATCGTCGCGCAGGAGCGAAAGATTGGACAAACAGATCCTAGAAGAGCTCAAAGCTTTGCGACGTCAGAATCAGGCTTTGATCGATACCAATCAGGCTTTGATTGCCGCCGCAGCTACCTCGTCTGCTACGCACGGTGACAAAAAATCCTCAAGCGTGCTCATGGCCACTCCGTCACGCAACTACGATTTTGAAACTCCTGACGGCAAGATGATTTTCGGAGGAGAAGAATATGTGTATGTCAAAGAAGCCGATGCTACTTTGGCTGCCCGCGTAGACACCGGTGCTACGGTTTCTTCAATTACCGCAACTAATATCAGTCGTTATGAGAGCGACGGCGTCAAAATGGTACGTTTTACCATAGAAGCCAACGGCCGACGTATCGACGCCGAAGCTCCTTTTATCAGGGTAACGCGAGTACGTCAGTCCTCATCAAACGGTTTTAGTTACCGTGTAGTCGTGGGTCTTAACGTCAAAATCGGAGATTACTCCGTATACAGCGAATTCAACCTTATGGATCGTACTGCCATGGATTTTCCCATGCTTTTGGGACGTTCGCTCATCACCGACATTGCCTCAGTCGATGTGTCGCGCAATTACGTACAAAAAAGAGCTGATCCCGACGGTTTATTGCTAATCAATAAGGATCTTTTCAATCTTTTGCAAAGAAACGGTAAAGATCCCAATGCCGAATATGATGCCAGAAAAGCTCTTGAAGCAGGCGGACAAACAGCGATGCCTGCCGACGATTACGGCGACAATCTCGGTACCAATTCCAAAAAAGCCTTGCCAGAGGTTTCTCAACAGATGCTAAAAGACGAATATACCAAACGCCTGACCGATGCCGGCGTCAGTCTGCCTGCAGATCTTGTACCGCAGGAAAAGACTGAAGAGAGCAAAGTTGAAAATCACGAAGACAAGTCAAAAGAGCAGCAAGGAGAATAAGCGATGGTATCCCGCGGAGTCTTTTATTTTGTCACTGCCATTTTGTTTTTGGCAGGCCTACTGCTCATAGGTTATCA